>CAVJUW010000001.1:0-126897 GCA_963652725.1 Bacteroidaceae bacterium
CCCTTTCTAGGAGCGAGGGGGCGAATTATTGTCAATGTTTTTGGGCTTGTCAATAGTGAGAGAAATGAAACACAAGTTTTTGTAGTCTTTCTTTTTTGACCACTAAATATGGCAAAAGGCGTTATTGTGCAACTTAAGCTATCGGAGGCCCTATGATTCTTTATAACGTTCGACCAACTGACGCAAAGGCACATCTTTTTACCGTTACCGTCTCATTTAAGCCACATAAAAAGGGTTCTATATACCTGAGGCTTCCGACTTGGATCTCTGGCTCGTACCTGATTCGAGACTTCGCTGCAAACATTTACTGTGAAGTGGCCGCTCTCGACGGAAGGGAGCTCCCGTTTGTCAAAAGGGACCTCTCGCGTTGGGAAATTCAAGTTCCTTCGAATTGGATTATCGCGGAGGATTCCTACTTTTTTGTGATTTACACCGTGTGGGCTTACGACACGTCTGTTCGGAGCGCCTATCTCGATCAGTTTCGAGGATTTTTTAATCCTGGGGCGATTTTGATGAGTGTTGAAGGGCAAGAAAACGAGGAACACCAGATTTACCTTGGTAACAGCAAAGAGCCACTCGGGAAAAATTGGCGAGTCGCTACAAGTCTTCCAAAAGGAGCGCCTTGTCTTGAGAATCACTTTCAGGACACTTTCGTGGCGAGCAACTATGACGAGCTCATCGATTCGCCTTTTGAACTCGGAAAGTTTTTAAGACTGCGGTTTTCTGCTCACGGCGTTCCTCACAGCATCTGTATCGCAAATGCCCCTAGAGATCTTGATTGCAAGAAACTAGTTGCTGACATTAAAAAAATCTGCACAAAAGAAATTGAATTCTTCGAACCAGAAACGCATAAATCTCCCGTTAGCTCATATACCTTCCTCGTAAACACAACAAAAGACGAGTTCGGGGGCCTTGAGCATCGAGCAAGCTCCTCTCTTGCGATTCCAGAAAAGTGTTTTCCTCATCTTGAAAGCACCACAAAGCGCAAAGACTACATTCGTCTTTTGGGGCTCTTCGCGCACGAGTACTTTCATACGTGGTTTGTTAAACGTATTAAGCCAAGCGAATACGTGCACTGTGATTTTTCAAAAGCTGTTCCAACGCCTCTACTTTGGCTCTTCGAAGGCTTCACAAACTACTATGAGGCACTCTTTCTTATCCGCACAGGGTTAATTACTCAAAAAGAATTTCTTTCGCTTATTAGCGACGATCTCACAAGCGTTCTTTCAACAAACGCGATCAATATACAAACGCTTTCTGAAGCAAGTTTTGATGCGTGGATTAAGTACTACAAACCCACACCGAATCGGCCAAATGCGAAGGTCTCTTACTACGTTCAGGGTTCTCTTGCCGCTCTCGTGCTTGACGCAAAGATTCGAGAAGAAGCAAAAGGCCACTCTCTTGATGACGTGATGCGCTTTCTTTGGAAAGACTACGTGACATCAAAACGTTATGCGGGAGTTACTTACTACGATTTCTTGTGGGCGATTAAAAAGAGCACAAAACTATTTCTACCAGACTTTGTTGACTCCCTTGTTCTCACAACAGAAACGCCTGACTACAAGGCCGCTTTACATTCCTTTGGAATCACGCTTAAAGCCAAGGAACTTCCTATCGTCAGGAAGCTTCTCGGCATAAAAGGAAAAGAAGTCGATAACGGATACAGCGTTGACATTGTTTACGCTCTCGAGACAGCCGAAGAACTTGGCATCTCGCCTGGCGATGTGCTTTTGGAGATTGGGCAAAAGTGTAAGGGCCCGTCTCTTGAGTCACTCTTAAAGGAAAAGAAAGTCGGAGACACAATCGACTTCACAGTCTTGCGAAGGACAAAAGAATTCGATGTCTACGGAAGAATTCTTCCCGGACCGAAGGGCGTTTCCTGTCAATGTAAGGAGCTTACTGAGAAAGGAAAGCACTGGTTAGCAGGCTAATTTCTAGTTCCATCCGAATTCAGCCATTGTGCGACTCACAGCGTCTTCCCCTACAGTGTGCGTCGCACTTGACCCAATTGTGTGGATAAGAACAAAGCGCAAATCGTTACCGTGAACCTTTTTGTCTCCGTGCATTACAGAAAGCGCTTCGCTTGCCTGAATCCCTTCGATGCGTGTTGGTAATCCTGCCGCGTAGACGATGTCTTCAATTCGCTTTTGCTCTTCTTGCGACAAGAACCCCAATTGACGAGATAACGCTGCTGCCATCACCATTCCCGCACCCACAGCCTCGCCATGCAACCAGTGCCCGTAGCCTGTGATTTTTTCTATCGCATGCGCAAACGTGTGCCCAAGGTTTAATAGTGCTCGAACGCCGTGCTCTTTTTCATCGTCTCGAACAACGTGTGCTTTCATATCGCAGCAATGCGCAATCACTTCTTCAAGCGTTAGTAAATCAAGCGCACGAAGTTTGGGCATCTCTTTTTCCAAGCGAGAAAAGAATTCTTTGTCACCAAGAATGCCATACTTGATGACCTCTCCTAAACCAGCGCTAATTTCTCTTTGAGGAAGCGTCTTTAAAACCGTGGGGTCAATGAGTACGAGTTTCGGTTGGTGAAACGCCCCAATCAGGTTTTTTCCATACGGCAAATTCACGCCTGTTTTTCCGCCCACAGAGCTATCGACTTGCGCTAAAAGCGTCGTCGGAATTTGAACAAAACGAATCCCTCGCATCCAAAGACTAGCGGCAAAGCCAGCCATATCGCCTACGACGCCACCACCTAAGGCAACGAAAACACTGGCGCGATCGGCACCAAGCTCGTGCGCGGCATCAAGGATTTTTTCAATCCCTACCATGTTTTTGAATTCTTCACCGTCAGGCAAAACGCAGCTAGCAATAGGAACATCTGGTAAATGCTTTTTAAGACTTTCAAGAACTCTCTTTTCATAAAGAGGCGCAATCGTCTCATTGGTGACAATCAAGACGCGTGTTGGTTTAAGTGGTGCAATCTCTTTTCCTGCACTTTCGAGCACGCCTTCTCCAATCAAAATAGGGTATGAGCGATCTTTCAATTGAACTTCGTATTGAATCATTGTTTTCCTCTTAGTGCTTTAACGAGTGAGACGATTTCTTTAACGCGCTCTTCTTGTAAAACTTCTTTCGCTATCTCTTGCGGGGTCTTACGCGAAACACTGACCTTCATATCGCTTACGGCATCATAAAGAGGCGTTCTTTGGATAAGAAGTTCACGAACACGCTGAACGGGATTTTCCGACTGAAGTAAGGGTCTCGTTGTATCGTTTTTTGTTCTTTCAATCACATCGGAGACGCGAACAACCAATTGGATAACGAATCCCCGAGCAAGCAACTTGTGATTGACTTCAAACATTGGCGTTCCGCCGCCCATGGCAAGAACAACGCCTTCTTTCTGTGTAAATCGTGCTGTCGCTTGCGTTTCATAAAAGCGAAATGCCGCCTCACCCTCTGTCTTAAAAATCTCTGAGATGCTTTTGCCTTGCTCGGCGACAATCACCTCATCCATATCAAAGAATTCCCAGCCAAGAGCTTTCGCTAGTTCCTTTCCTACGGTACTTTTGCCGCTTGCCATCATGCCGATTAAAAAAATCGACTTTTTTTGTTTCTCGTTCATTGCCATAAAACCACATTAAGCGCCAATTCGGCGAATCCCTACTTCTGTGAGAATCCAATCAAACCGTTTGTCGTGCGCTTCTCCCACCAAATCGTCACAGCGTAATTTTTCATACGCAATCGCAACCGTAATAACCGGTGTTTTTTCTTCTTTTCTTCTGGCTAAATAGCGATCGTAAAAACCCGCACCCGAACCAAGGCGCACACCCTTACTATTAAAAGCAAGAGAAGGAAGAAGAATAATCTCTGGCGTAATTTTCACATCCTCTTTTGGAATGGCTATGCCGTAAGCCCCGATATGCATTGGTTGAGCTGGATTCCACACGGCGTAATGCATCTGAGCTGCCGCTTTGTCATCGATAACAGGTAAAGCGGCTTTACGAAGCTTATTTGCCGCTAACCACTTTCGAATCGCACTTGAAATATCGGGCTCAGCACGAAATGGCCAATACGCGCCCACGACGCTCGCCTGTTGCGTATTAAGCCAAGTCTCAAGAGTCGCATTCATTGCCTCCTGATACTCGGGATGATCGCGCATAAGCCTTTCTCTTCGCATCAGAAAGAGCTTTCGTAATTCATTTTTTGTGGGCGCTGTTATCATAGCTAACCGTGTTTGTATAACTGTTAGGGCTTCCTGCGTGACTTCGCATTCTCCCACGTTTTTCGCTTTTCTTCGCTTGGCTTGTGTAAGCGTTGGGAGTTTTTGTCTCATAACTGGCGCTTTCGCCGCTCGGGCGCTCGAAGAAACGCCTGCTCGCCTTGAGGCACTAGCCCAAGAAGAAACTGCCGAAAAAGAGGCTCCTGAAGCTCTCGCGAAAGAGACACCTGAAATTTCCTTTGAAGCCGAAGACGCCATTGAAGAACCCGTTCCTTCTCGTCTCTTAGGGAGCGATACGCGACAAGCCTTGATTGCAGATAGCGCCTTTTTATCGGCCCGAACCGCGTTTCGCAAGAATCACCCCGACGCTCTCAAAGAACTCTCACTTCAAACAAAGGGGCATCCTCTTTATGGCTATGTTGAGCTTTGGAGCCTTTTATTGGAGTTAAAAAATAATCCTGCAAACGCCTCTGTCTTAACTCGCTTAAGTGCCTTTGCCGCCGCTCACACAGACGAGTACTTAGGCGAACGAGCCCAAGGTGAACTTGCTCGCTTTTATGGACTTCACGGTGACAAGGCCAATTTTGAAAAACGCTGGGCAAAGCTCACTTGGCAAAAAACAGAGGCCGATCTTCGTTGCCTACGATTAGCCGTCTCGTTACAAGGAAAACATACAAAGAAAACGATCGACGAGGCGAAAAAAGAACTCGTTGCAACACCTATTATTCAAGAGTCGTCCTGCCAGAGGCTTGTTTCTGCCACCCTTAAAGCGAACCCAAAATGGTCCTGGGACTATCTACTGATTCTTTTGCAGAAAAATAAAATCCGTTTAGCCAAAGAGTTCTTAGATTCGCCTCAAGCAAAAACCCTTCCCGTTCGTGCCGCAACGCTTAAGAGTGTCTTAGCCAATCCTAAAAACTGGTATGCGAAAAACAGTAAGCGCCTCGCTCGAGTGCCTTCAAAACAAATCGCCGTAGCGGCCTTTGCTCTCGCTCGCTCTAACACAGAGGCGGCCTCACATATGGCAAGCGCCGCTTCTAAGCGCCTAGATGCAGCAACACGCACCCTCCTTTGGGGGCACATTGCCTATCAAGCAGCTCTTAATCACGATAAAAAAGCTCCTCGCTACTATCTGAGTGCAGGAAATGCTCTTAGCCAATCGCCAATTCTCGTCAATCGTGAAGCGGTTCTTACTTGGCGAGTTCGCGCTTACTTGCGGGAAATGAATTGGCCTCGTGTCCTAGCCACAATTGAGCATCTTCCCACTTCCATTGCAAAAGACTCCACGTGGGTCTATTGGAAAGCTCGTGCGCTTTGGGCCACAAAAAAGAGAACCGAAGCGAAGGCTCTTTTCAAAAAAATCTCTCACGAGGTTTCTTTCTATGGGTTACTTGCGCGGGATGCCTTGCATCTACCTTATGAAAAAGGAATGCTAACGCTCGAGCCTGCGCTCTCTGAAGCCAAACGAGCATCGTTTGTTGAAAATCCCCATATTGAGCGAGCACTGCGCTTTTATGCCCTCGATTTGTTTTACGAAGGAAACCGTGAATGGGCCTGGGCGATGCGAAAGATGGGAAAAAGAGAAAGACTCGAGCTTTCCC
The DNA here is from genome assembly GCA_963652725.1 of Bacteroidaceae bacterium. GTDB lineage: Bacteria > Pseudomonadota > Gammaproteobacteria > Burkholderiales > Burkholderiaceae_F > Duodenibacillus. The sequence continues at coordinate 5,779 of CAVJUW010000001.1, forward strand.
AATATGCTTTAGAAATCGGCTTAACACACCGCGCCATCAACACCTCCATAACAACTGGAGTTCTTGTTCGAAGTCAGGCCTATCCTAAGGCGCACGAAAAGGCTGTCATCGAGGCAGCCCGCGTTGCAGGTCTTTCTGAGGATTGGCTCTTTGGTTTAATTCGCCAAGAGTCACGCTTTATTTCTACGGCAAAGAGTTCTGTTGGCGCCTTGGGACTGATGCAAGTGATGCCACGGACGGCTCGATGGGTAGCCAAAAAGTTAGCGCTAAAGAACTATCAGGATGATGCGCTAACTAAGCTCGATACCAATCTTGTCATCGGCGCTCAGTACTTAAGGCTTGTCAGCGACAACTTCGAAGGGTCGATCCCTTTAAGTTGTGCGGGATATAACGCGGGACCGAGCCGTGCGGTTCTTTGGCGCTCACGTCTGACAAAGCCTGTTGAGGGCGCGATTTTTGCTGAAACCATCCCCTTTACTGAAACCCGAGGCTACGTCAAACATGTGGCAGCTAACACAGTCCAATACATGTTTGGTAAACCAGAGAAAAAGACGTTAACGGAAATTTTAGGAACGGTTTCTCCACAGGCAAATGCCCCTGTGGCGCTCCCCTAAGGGCTCTACCCCTTCATCCGTTTTTCTGATTCAAAATCCGTTGATTCGCTGTAGACTGCACCCTCAAATTAAACCTATCTTTTGCTTTGGCTTTCCTTGAAAAAAGCCCAAACATTTTCTCTTTTAAAGATTGCTATGGAAAATTCCACTACTGCCGTCAAATTGCTTACTGAATTGCGTGAAAACTGCCACGTCTTATCGGACTTTGTGCCATTTCGCGCTAAACAACTTCCTCAGAAAACAGCGTTTCAGCAATTTGACCGCGCCACAGAGCGTTGGGTTGACTACTCGTACAAGTGGCTCGATGAAAACATTCAGCTTTGGCGTAAAGCGCTTGTTGCAACAAAGCTTGAGCGTGGCTCGCGCGTAGGCATCTTGCTTGGCAATTCCGTAAATGCCGTTTTAATCGATCAGGCCACTCTCGCCAACGCCTTAACACCGGTTCCAATGCATGCGATTGACACACCGAAATCGTCTGCGTATCTTTTAAAAGATAGCGGCGCCGCTTGCTTTGTCACCAATAAGCTTGAGCGCTGGGAAGCCATCGAACGCACAGGTATGGAGCTTTCTGATTTAAAGCTCATTGTCATCACAGATGAAGAGACCCCCGAAAAGCAAGGCGCAATCCCAGTTCTGGGGCTAAAAGATTGGCTTGCGAGGGCTCAGAGCGTTACAGACGCCGATTTACCCGAGGGGCCAAAGCCCGAAGACCTTGCGGCAATTGTCTACACATCAGGAACAACAGGTAACCCCAAGGGCGTTATGCTTACGCACGCCAATATCGTTTCCAATATTGTGGATTCCTCTGCGACCATTGCCGATGTGCTTCGTCCAGAGTTTCATCTCTTGTCGTTTTTGCCGCTTTCTCACACATTCGAACGCACAACGGGCTACTACTTACCGCTTGGCCTTGGCCTTACAGTCACTTTCACGCGTTCCATTGCTTTGCTTGGCGATGACTTTAAGATTGTGCGGCCTCATATGCTCATTTCTGTGCCGCGCATCTACGAGCGAATCTACTCGAAGATTATGGATACGATTCGCAAGGCTCCGTTTACAACGCGTCTTGTCTTTAATTTGTGCGTTGATTCGGGCTGGAGAAACCACTGCCGCGACAACAAGATGCCCGTGCCTTTCTCGTGGCTTTCTCCCTTTGACAGAATCATTGCCCCAGCGTTAAGAAAAGTTGTCGCGCCAAAGATTCTTGGCGCCTTTGGCGGAAGACTTGATCTTGCGATTGCTGGTGGCGCGGCTCTGAGCGCACCTGTTGCCAAACTCTTTTGTGGCTTAGGCATGCACATTGTTCAAGGTTACGGAATGACAGAGTGTTCTCCTGTGATTTCCGTTAACACAAAAAGTCTTAACGACCCACGTACGGTTGGCAATCCCATCCCTGAGGTGAAGTTACGTTTAGACCCTGAGACAAAGGAAATTCAAATCCAATCCCCAAGCGTCATGCTCGGCTATTGGAATCGCCCAGAAGAAACCAAGCAAATTCTCCGTGATGGCTGGCTTTGCACGGGCGACGTTGGCGAAGTCGACCAATACGGACAGCTCCGTATTCGTGGACGCATTAAGGAAATTATCGTTACAAGCACAGGAGAAAAAGTCCCGCCTGTTGATCTTGAAAACGCCTTAGAGGCAGATCCCTTATTTACGCAGACCTGTGTGATTGGCGAAGATCGTCCCTACATTACGTTCCTAACCGTTGTCGACGAAAAAGAATGGGCCGCTTTTGCACAAAAATACAATATTGACCCAACAGATCCCGAGGCTTATAAGCAGCCTGTCGTCCGAGCGGCTATTATGCGACGTGCCAAAATTGCCGCAGCAGGGTTCCCGCATTACGCTTTACCGCGCAATGTGGTTGTTTCGTTTGAGCCCTGGACAATTGAAAATGGCTTATTAACGCCGACATTAAAGATTAAGCGTGGACCTCTTACGAAGAAGTTCCACGACGAAATCGAGGCGATGTACGCTATTCATAAATAGGGACGATATGGGCGAAGCTGGAGCGAAAAAGGACATTGGAAAACTACTTCCCAATTGGGCAATTCACCTCACAGACCGTGTGATGGACTTTTACATCGGGCGCTACTTAACGTGCGACCCGGTGATTCTCGATACGCCTCCAGCTCCCATCGATGGGCACAAGTACATGCTTTATATGCACGTGCCCTTTTGCAAAACACTGTGCTCGTATTGCACCTTTCATCGCTTCCTTTTTAAGGAACACACCGCTCGCGCCTACTTTATCAATCTACGTAAAGAGATGGACTATGTGAAGGCCTTAGGCTACGACTTCACAGGTCTTTACGTCGGCGGCGGCACAACAACGATTATCGAAGAAGAGCTCATTGAAACCCTTGAGCACGCTAGAAAACTCTTTCCCTCGATTAAGGAAGTTTCTTGCGAAACAGATCCATTGCAGATTGCTGAGCCCTCTTTTAAACGGCTTAAAGGGCTTGTCGATCGCATGAGTATCGGCGTACAAAGCTTTGATGATTCGATTCTTAAACTCACTGAGCGTTACGACAAATTTGGCTCTGGCGCCTTGGTTTACGATCGCTTAGCGCAGGCACTTGAACTTTTCCCGACCACGAACATTGATATGATTTTCGGTTTCCGCGGACAAAGCCTTGAAATGCTCCAACGCGACATGGAGCTTTTAATGAAGCTTAATCCTCGGCAAATCACAACCTATCCTTTGATGGTCACAAGTCAGACGAAAAAGAGTGTCAAAGGAACGATTGCCGCCAAAGGCGATGAGCTCGCCGACCAGTATCGCATCATTATGAATACGCTCGGGAATCGTTATCGCCAATTAACGAGTTGGACCTTCGGACGCACACACGACGAAGGAATCGACGAATATGTTGTCGACAACGACGAGTATCTCGGCGTTGGCTCTGGTGCATTTAGCTTCTTAAATAACAATCTTTATGTCAACACCTTTAGCCTAAGGCGTTACGGCGAGCGCATTGCCGCAGGGAAAACGGGCATTGAGCGCCAAAGACTCTTTGATAAACATGCGGTGTTGCAGTATCGCTTAATGCTCGGAGTCTTCTCAGGTCGCTTATCTCGCAAGTACTTTAGAGACGTTTATTCTGTTAATCTTGATACGGCACTTTTTAAAGAAATGCTTGCCTTGCGTTGCGTTGGCGCCATCAAAGACGATCCCCAGGATAAAGATCACTTGATTGTCACAGAGACTGGGAAATTCTTGGGACTTGTGATGATGAAGGCGTTTTATTCAGGAATGGATAACGTTCGCGCTGAGTTACGTAAGCCACTAAAAGAAATCGACATGTAGTATTCCATCGTTAATAAAAACGATGTCTCTTTTTTGGAGGGCGAGAACTATGGCTGACTCCACGATAAAAATTCTTCCCCGCACAGAAACCCCTAAGGGACTGCGCTTACACATTGGCCTATTCGGTAAGCGTAACGCTGGGAAATCCTCTCTCATGAACGCGTTAACGCACCAATCGATTTCGATTGTAAGTGACGTTGCAGGCACCACAACAGATGCTGTGGAAAAGGCCGCTGAATTCGCGCCCTTAGGGCCTGTCGTCTTTATCGACACCCCGGGAATGGATGATGTGGGTGAATTGGGTCTAAAGCGTGTTGCCCGAGCCAAATCCATCTTTTCTTGGGTTGATTTAGCGCTCATTGTGACAACGCCAAGTAGCTTTGGTGCAGAAGAAAAAGATCTCTTGCGTTGGGCTAAAGAAAAGGCCATTCCTTCTCTTCTTGTTTTTAATAAGACAGATGAAGAAACGCTTAGCGACACACAAAAAGAAGCTCTTTTCAGTAAAGCGCTTTCTTATAACGAAGTGTCTGCGAAGGATAATTCTGGGATTGAAGAGCTTCGAGCTCAGATGGTGAAACTTCTTTCCGATAAGAGCGATGTAACTCCAGAGTTTCTCTCCGGTTTAGTAAAACCAGGTGACACCATTATCCTTGTCACGCCAATCGATACCGGGGCTCCTAAGGGACGTCTTATTCTTCCTCAGGTGCAGGCAATCCGTTCAATTCTTGATGCAGACGCTAAGTGCCTTGTGGTGCGCGAAGATCGCCTTGCCGAGGCGCTTGCTAATGAAAAAGAGCCACCTGCTTTTGTCATTACCGATAGTCAGGTGGTAAAAAAAGTCGTTGCTGTTGTTCCGCCTTCAATCCCTGTCACAACGTTTTCGATTGAAATGTCTGTGATGAAGTCCAATTTAATTGAATTGGCACGAGGAGCCGCTACACTTAATTTCCTAAATCCAGGCGACAAGGTCATGATCTGCGAAACCTGTTCGCACCACCCGCAGCCCGATGACATAGGAAGAAAAAAGATTCCTCGCTGGCTATCGGAAAAAGTCGGAGGCGCTCTTGATACCGACGTTGTCGTAGGAAAAGACTTCCCCGAAGATCTACGTGGCTACAAAATCATCATTCAGTGTGGTGGTTGTGTTGTCACGCGTCGGCATATGCTCGCGCGTCTTTCTGCGGCAAAAGAACAAGCTGTTCCGATGACAAATTACGGCATTGCCATCAGTTTCTTACAAGGCGTTCTCGTTCGTGCACTTGAATTGCACCCCGAGGCTCTTGCCGCCTACAACGACGAACTACAAAAGCTAAAGGGCTAAACCATGGCATCAGCGGCACTGACCTCTCTACTTAAAAAGGAGCGCTTTAGCGATCAAGAACTCGCGCTTTTACTTTCCTTGGAAGAAAAAGCTGAGTGCCAAGCGCTTTACGATGAGGCCTTTCAAAGAACCACAGCCGTTCTTGGCAACAATCTTTACATGCGTGGCTTAATCGAAGTCAGTAACGTCTGTGTTTACGACTGTCGCTACTGTGGTATTCGAAAACACAACGAGGCACTCACGCGCTTTACGTTAAGCCAAGAAGAGATTCTTCAAGCCGCAAAGAAAAGTTTTGAAGCCGGTTACCGCTCCGTTGCTTTACAAAGCGGAGAACGCACAGACGAAAAGTTCGTCGAATTTATCTCTGAGGCATTAAGGGGCATTCATGCTTTGAGTGTTTCGATGGGGATAAAAGAGGGATGCGGAATGACGCTTTCCTTTGGTGAGCAACCGATTGAAACCTATGAGCGCTGGGCCGAGGCCTCTGGTAACCGCACGGCACTGCGTTATCTATTGCGCTTAGAAACAAGTAACCCTACCCTCTTTAATCGGATTCACGGAGGAGGAAGGAAAAGAAAGAAGCTAATCGAGCGCTACTTGGCACTCAATGATTTGCGAAGTGCTGGCTACCAAATTGGCACAGGTGTCATGATTGGAATTCCTGGACAAAGCATTGAAGACCTCGTGGCCGACCTTCGTGCTTTCGAGCGAATTGATCCAGATATGTTCGGGATGGGCCCTTACATTGAAAGCGAGGGTGGCGACATGGTTGGCGAAGGCATGCTCGAGCGCGACCTTCTTTTATCGCGTACGCTAAACATGCTTTCTGTGACGCGACTTTTATTTCCAACGTGCAATATGGCCGCTGCCACGGCTCTTGAAGCACTTATTCCGAATGGCCGAGTGCTTGGCGTAATGGCAGGATGCAACGTTCTTATGCCCAATGTCACACCAGAACGGGCTAGAAAAGACTATCGCTTGTATCGCAAGAAAGCCGAAGCAGAAAAAGAATCGGTTCCGTTATCTATCCTTGAAGAATCGCTAAAAACGACAGGCCGCATCATACGCAAAGACCGCCTTGGCTCTTCGATGCATTTTCGACGCCGCGCTAATCTTCCTCGCGACTAAGAATTGCATCCGTGACAGCTTGGATACTCTCGTAGACAGTTGTGATGCCTTCTTTTTTAGCCCAAACGGCAATGGATTCTTCGCCGTTATAACCCGTTGTGACAAGATAGACAGGCATTCCTGCGTTTTTCGCCGCTAACGCATCATTGGTGCTATCGCCAACCATCACAGCGCTCTTGACATCAACCCCAAGTTTTTCGCATGCAAGCCAAAGCATCTCTGGTGCGGGCTTTACCGTTGGTGCGTCTCCTGCGGCAATAACGCAATCCACGTATTGGGATAGGCCTTTTTCTTTCACGATTGCATCAGTCATGCTCTTTGGCTTATTGGTGACGATTGCAAGCGAGAAACCTTTTTGACGAAGCTGCGTGAGGCTAGAAAAAACGTCCTTAAAAACTTCGCTATGCGAACTACCCGACTGAACCATAATGCCGCAATAGATATCGATAGCTTCATGGATTAGAGCCTTATTCGCTGCAATGCCTCTTGCCCGAAAGACACGTTCCATTAAGTCGATAACGCCTTGACCGACCATCGTGGAAACTTCCGCAACAGTCAGTGGCGGTTTACCGAAAACCTCGTCGAGCATCCGATTTAATCCATACGTTAAATCAGGGATTGTGTCTACGAGCGTTCCATCTAAATCAAACAAAACAGCTTTTATTCTCATTTTTTCCTACCAAACTCTATTGTTTCGAGCGCTGTGATTCTAAACTTCGCCCGTCCTTTTTTTCCTAAGAGGAGTTTGGCTATGTCTTTTCTTCAGAAATACATCGAAGACCTCCGTGAACTTGTCAACCTTGATGCGGGCACGGCCAATACGGCAGGTGTGACAAAGGCTGCCGAAATTATGTTTCGCCATTTCGAGTCGATTGGTTTTCACTGTGAATTAATCGATTTCGGTCCTCGTGTCGGCGCAGGATTGCTTGCAACAAATAAACCGAATGCCGACCATTACGATGTGCTTTTTAACGCTCATCTTGATACCGTTTTCCCTAATGGCACAGCCGCTGCTCGCCCCTTTTCCATCGAGGGCTTTTTAGCGCGTGGCCCAGGGTGCGCCGATTGCAAAGCAGGTGTGCTTTCTATCTTTTACGCCTTGAAACACGCTCGAGCAGAAGACCTTGAGCGCCTTTCCATTGCCGTGGCCTACAACCCCGATGAAGAAACGGGCTCTCTTTTTTCCAATGCCTGGCTTTCTTCTTTAGGCGAAAAATCCTCCTGCGCACTTGTGTGCGAGGCAGCTCGCCCCAATGGTGCTCTTGTGCGTTCGCGAAAAGGCATTTCTATTTACACCGTGAAGTTCTTAGGGCGCGCCGCACACGCAGGCAACAACCCACAAGATGGTCGTAGCGCCTTATTGGCTGCTTCGCGCTTTGTTTTAGAAGCCGACAAATTAAACGACTACGAAAAAGGCTCGACAATTACCGCAGGCATCTTCCGCGCAGGAACGGTCAGTAACGTTATCCCTGAAAACGCCTACGTTGAATTTGACTCCCGCTATTGGACTAACGAAGAGCAGCAAAGACAAAAAGAAGCGCTTCGCGCCTTAGCCGAGCAAAACTGGGGCGAGGATGTTGTGACAACGTTTGAGCAAAATACGTTTAAACCTGCGATGCCACTGTCGGAAGCGACAAAGGCGCTTGCTGAAAAGATCTCCAAGGCTGCCGAAGAAGTTGGCTTTACCACTGAGTTTGTTGATGCAGGTGGTGCCTCTGACGGAAACAATCTTGCGCTGATGGGAACGCCTGTGATTGACGGGTGTGGTCCCGCAGGTGGCGACTTTCACACAGACCACGAGTACTTAAGACTCGATACGGTTGAACCTCGCTCCTTAATGCTTAAGAAGTTTTTGGAATTGCTTTAGGCGTCTTTACGAAGAAGAGCTCCTACTTAGGAGCTCTTCTCCTTTTTAAGCCTTAGAGAACTGCGGCAAAAGCCTTTGCCACGTAAGCGACGTTCGATTCGTTTAGACCACAGATGCAAATGCGACCATTACGAACCGCATAGATTCCAAACTCTTGGGCGAGTCGATCCATCTGTTCAGGGCTAAATCCCGTAAAGGAGAACATGCCACCTTGACGCGTGACAAAACTAAAGTCGCGCTTAGCGCCAATGCGAGCCATTTCGCTTGCAAGAGCCTCACGCATCGCGCGAATTCTCTCGCGCATATGGGCTAACTCTTCTTCCCAGCGCGCTCTCTTTTCCGGGTCCGAAAGAACACGTGCCACGACTCGTCCTCCGAAAGAGGCAGGATTGGAATAGTTGGCGCGAGCTAAAGCTTCGATCTGCGTCACAATCGCGTCGGCTTCCTTTTTGTTTTGCGTGACAACCGTCAGAGCACCAACGCGTTCGCAATAAAGACCAAAGCTCTTAGAGTACGAGGTGGAAACTAAGAAATTGATTTTGGATTCGGCAAAAAGGCGAATGGATGCAGCATCTGCATCAAGCCCGTCGCGGAAACCCTGATAGGCCATATCAAGCAAAGGAACAAGTCCTTTTTCTTGGCAAAGCTCCAAAAGAACCTTCCACTGATCGATGGTTAAGTCGTATCCCGTGGGGTTGTGGCAGCAAGAATGGAAAATCGGCATCGAACCCGCAGGAAGCGTACTCACGTCTTCAACCATGCCTTTAAAGTCCACGCCAAAGTTTTCTGCGTCGTAATAGCGGTACTTCTTTACCTGCATTCCCGCTAAACGCATGATTGCGTCGTGGTTACCCCATGTGGGATTGCTCGATGCCCCGTGGGTTGCGCCGCAGACATTTCTCATAAAGTCCGTGCCAAGCTTAATAGCGCCCGTACCACCAAGCGACTGCACCGTGCAGGCTCTGCCTGACTGCACCACTTCGCTATCGGCACCAAAAACCATTTTCTGCGTTAATTCGCAATAACTCGGTAATCCACGAATCGGAAGATAGGTGTTGGGGATGCCCTCTTGTGCAAGAAGAAGCTCTTCTTCCTTAACAACATCAAGTGGGCCCGCTTTCCCGTTTTCATCGAGATAAATGCCAACGCCCAAGTTAACCTTTTCTTTGCGCTTATCGGCTAAGAATTTCGCGGTCACTCCCAAAATCGGATCGGGAGCCGCGGGTTGAATTTGTGAAAAGTTTGAGGTTCCCATAGTGCTTACCCCTTATTAGTTCAAATAGTTTTAGCTGCAGCCTAGTCGAACTTTTGGCCCTGCTCGCGCGTTGTCCGGAACTCGACTTTCGGCCAATGTTTCATTGTGGTTTGCAAATTGTAGATCGAGGTTGCCATGTAGCAGAGATTTCCCTCGCAATCTTTTGCAAGACGTGCAGCCTGTTCGTTACAAAATAGCTTACGCGTCTCTTCATCAGGGAAAACGAGCCAGCGCGCTGTCGAAACATCGGTTGCTTCGTAAATAGCATCGACACGGTATTCGGTTGCCAAGCGCTGCGCAACAATTTCAAACTGCAACGGCCCCACAGCTCCGAGCATGAGATTGCCGAACTCGCCTTCAAAGACTTGAATCGCGCCTTCTTCACCAAGTTCTTTTAATCCCTGATGCAGTTGCTTACCCTTTAAGGGGTCACGAGCTCGAGCTGAGCGGAAAAGTTCTGGAGCAAAGTACGGGATTCCGGTAAACCCAAGCTTTTCGCCTGAAGTAAGCGTGTCGCCAATGTGCAACTGCCCGTGGTTATAGATTCCGATGATGTCTCCGGCGTACGCTTGCTGCATATGCACGCGTTCATTGGCCATAAAGGTCAGCGCGTTTTGTATTTTCATTTCGCGCTCAAGACGCACGTGTTCGACCTTCATCCCTGGCTCATACTTTCCTGAGCAAACACGCAAGAACGCAATGCGGTCTCGGTGTTTGGGATCCATATTGGCCTGAATCTTGAAAACAAAGCCTGTAAAGGGTTTTTCTGTGGGTTCAACGCACCGAGCCCCAGCGTCACGCCCCAAAGGAGAAGGCGCCCAACGCATCAATGCCTCAAGAACATCTTGCACGCCAAAGTTATTAATACCTGAGCCAAAGAAAACGGGACTTTGTTCTCCAGCGAGGAATTTTTCTAGGTTAAAGGGTTCGCTTGCGCCCGTAACGAGCTCAACTGCCTCTCGGACTGCGGGCATTTCCATCGGAAACAGTTCATCAAGCCTTGGGTTATCAAGCCCTTCAATAAGCTCGGTTTCTGTTGCAATGCGCGCTTGACTCGGAGCAAAACGAACCAAATGGTTTTTCTCAAGAGAAAACACACCGCGAAAGGTTTTTCCCATCCCAATAGGCCAGGTAATCGGAACGCACGATAGCTTCAAAATGCTTTCGATTTCACCTAATAGCTCTAAGGGGTCTCTTACCTCACGATCCATCTTATTGATAAAGGTGATAATCGGGGTCTTTCTCATGCGGCAGACATTGAGCAATTTAATGGTCTGCGCTTCAACGCCTTTAGCGGCATCGATAACCATCACAGCCGAATCCACCGCTGTTAAAACGCGGTAGGTGTCCTCAGAGAAGTCTTCGTGCCCAGGGGTATCGAGTAAATTGATGATGTGACCTTCGTACTCAAACTGCATCACAGAACTCGTGACAGAAATTCCGCGCTGCTGCTCGACTTCCATCCAGTCACTTCGTGCGTGGCGTGCTGCTTTACGGCCCTTAACGGCTCCGGCTAATTGAATAGCCCCACCGAAAAGCAGGAGCTTTTCTGTTAATGTCGTTTTACCCGCGTCGGGGTGAGAAATAATGGCGAATGTGCGACGACGCCGCACTTCCGATTCGAGAACAGACTCTGGCATGGGACGACTAAGACATAATAAAAACGTCCCTTTTGCACGCACGGCATCAGGGACACATTCTTTAGGAAAATATCGGTGCGTATTTTCCCTTATTCAGGGTCTCTCTTGCAATAGCCAAACGCTTTTTTTCTAAGGAAATCACCTAATTTTTTTGTTTTATTTAATAAAAAGCAGAAAAAAGAGACTTGAAACTTTCCAAGTGGGCGGTTTCATCCATAGAATCCCGCCCCAGCAAGTGGCCCTCGAAAGTGTCGTTCGAGGTGGACTTCAGTCATGGAGATAAAAATCATGGGTTACTTTCCGCAGTGGAAGCTCAAAACCGATGGCATCATCGCACCTGATGAACGCCTTCCCGCAAATCAAATGGTCGCCTTGGGCATGCAACACGTCGTTGCTATGTTCGGTTCGACAATTCTCGCCCCGATTTTGATGGGCTTTGACCCGAACGTTGCTGTGTTAATGAGCGGCGTCGGTACGTTGTTATTCTTTATCATCGTCGGTGGACATGTTCCGAGTTACCTCGGTTCTTCCTTCGGCTTTATTGGTGTCGTTGGCGCAGCCACGGGTTACGTCATTGGCTCAGGCGCGAATGCAAGCATTCCAGTGGCCTTGGGCGGCATTGTCGTGTGCGGCATCATATACGCCATCATCGGTCTAATCGTTATGTCAACAGGCGTACGTTGGATCGAAAAACTGATGCCTCCTGTTGTTACGGGTTCTGTTGTGGCCGTTATCGGTTTGAACCTTGCGCCGACAGCGGTTCACGGTTGTGGCACAGGCACATTCGAAGGCTGCATGGCGCTCTTTACAGTTTTGTGCGTCGGTCTTGTTGCGGTCTACACACGAGGCTTGATGCAAAAACTTCTGATTCTTGCTGGTCTCGCGTTAGCCTACCTCGTGTATGCCATCCTCACTAACGGCATGGGCATGGGCAAACCCATCGACTTCTCGATTATCGCTAACGCCGCTTGGATTGGACTTCCGCAGTTCCATACACCTGTCTTTGAGTTAAACGCGATTATTCTTATCGCTCCTGTGGTCATCATTCTTGTGGCTGAGAACTTGGGCCACATCAAGGCTGTGACAGCAATGACTGGTCGCAACCTTGACCCGTACATGGGCCGCGCCTTCTTAGCTGACGGCCTCGCCACAATCTGCGCTGGCTGCGTCGGCGGTCCTGGTGTGACGACGTACGGTGAAAACATCGGCGTGATGGCCGCTAACCGCGTGTATTCCACACTGCTTTTCGTCATCGCTGCTATCTTTGCGATTATCTTAGGCTTCTCTCCGAAGTTCGGTGCTCTGATCCAAACCATTCCGCAGCCCGTGCTCGGTGGTTGCTCCGTGGTTGTCTTCGGTTTGATTGCTGTAGCTGGTGCGAGAATCTGGGTTGTCAATCAAGTTGACTTCGGCAAGAACCGCAACCTTATCGTTGCGGCTGTGACGATGATTCTTGGTGGTGGCGACTTCACACTCAATTTAGGTGGTTTCGCCTTAGGCGGCATCGGAACGGCTACGTTCGGCGCCATCCTCTTAAATGGCATCATGAGTTTTCGCGACGATAACTAAAGCGCAAAACTTCGCCAAATAAAAAATTCCTCCGAGGTGAAAAACTTCGGAGGATTTTTTTCAGTCTTTAATTTTTTTGATTTTAAAGACGTAATAGATCCAGACAAACCAGCTGAGCATCGTCAGTAGCGCTGGCCAAACAGAGTTGTCTTCTGGTATGTAGAGTGCTCTTAAGCTAGCAGCAATGCAGGTTAAAGCAATGCAACCAATCACAGCGAGCATCAAGCGATAGACCGTGTAGTACCACCGAGGACGACGAGGCGTCTCAAAGGCTTGCTCGAAATTCGCTTCTTGGCTTCGCTCTTTTCTCAGGCGTTTTTGTTTACCCATTGCTCTAATTCCTCTTTTCGCTTGCTCTTTTTAGTTTGAGCCCAACCCGAATTGTGCCTCAAGTTTCGCAATAAATTGTTTGTCTTTGGCAATCCATGCGGCTTCTCGTAAGTTTTTAATGTTACTTGGAAGCTTTGTTTTTTCTTTTTCGTAATAGGTAAAGAAAACGACTCCCGCTTCAAGCGATTGCTCTTTGTAGCAAATAGTAAAGCTCGAAGCACTCATCTCACCAATAGTAGGAACCTCCTCGACAAACTCTCCGTCCTCTCTTACACAGACAAGGTCTTCAAAAGAAAAGGAAGGAAATTTCAGCTTGCGACGAAAAACTGTCGCTTCCCCCTCTTTCTTTTCTTCAAGAATCTCGGAAGCCTCAAGCGCCTCGATGTAATTTTGAGGATGGCGAGCCAATTGAAAAAGGCCGAGAACAAATCCTTTTTTGGATAAAGAAATAGGCAGGTGATGCTCAAGGACGAGTTCGTAGTCTTTCACGGCTATCTGCCCCGTTGTTTATTACCTTGAAGGTGCTTTTCAAGCCACTGGCTATAGCGACTCATTAAGAAACTAAAGAAGAAATAGATAGCGGCAACAAAAATGTAGCCTTCTCTAAAGAAGTCGCGCCACGTAGCGTCTCCCAACGCCAAAGAAAGGCTTCCTGTCAAATCAAACATCGAAACAACGGTCACCAAAGAGGTGTCCATAAATGTCGAAAGTAGGCTATTGACAAAGGCCGGAATAATCGCCACAAGCGCCTGCGGGAGAATTACATAGCAATACTTTTGCGCGTAAGACAACCCTAAGGAGTCAGCGGCAAGAAATTGCCCCTTAGCAATCGTTTGTAAGCCGCCGCGCACGGTTTCAGCCATATAGGCCGACTGAAAAAGAATAATGCCCCAAGCGACGCGCCAGAACGGATCGATACGCACATCGGCAGGAAGCCACAATGGGAAAACGAAACTTGCGACAAAAAGAACCGTAATAAGTGGCACACCGCGCACAAGTTCAATGTAGCCAACAGATAGGCTATGAATAATCGGTAGCTTACTTCTTCTTCCTAGAGCTAAAACAATGCCAATCGGAATCGACAAGGTCATCCCAAGAAGCGTCAAAATCACCGTGAGCGGAAAGCCACCCCAGCCATCTGTGTCTACTTTCGCAAGCCCCAAAACGCCGCCATACATGAGCGTGAAAAAGACTGCGAAAGCCGCCACCCATCCGCCAAAAATCCACTTAGCGCCCTGTCGTGTCCAAAGTTTCGGGCACGCTGTAGCAACGAGCATCGCAATAATGGCAATCACAGCAAGAGCCGGTCTCCACTGCATCTCATAAGGGAATCGGCCAAAAATAATCAGGCGCCACTTCTCGGCAACAAAGCCCCAACAGGCGCCACTTGCCGCATAACAGGCCTGAGCATCAGGGCGAAAGACCGCGTCCGTGATACCCCAACTAAAAAGGTAAAACGCAATAATGCTAAAAAGAAAGCCCGCGACAACAGTTAATCCTGTTGCCGAACGAGAGTAGAAAAGCTTCTCGTGCAAAAATTGCCAAAGGCGCGAAGAATAGGTTCTTGTCATCATCGCGGCGCCTGTAGTACGCGGGCATTTAAGGCATTCATGCACACGCTAATAACTAAATTTAAGACCAAATAGACGGCCATAATGATGACAATCACTTCAAGCGCTTGACCCGTTGAGTTAATCGACATATTGCCAACAGCAACAAGCTCGGGGTAGCCAATGACGACCGCAAGAGACGAGTTTTTCGTCAAGTTCATAAATTGGCTAGCCAAAGGAGGAATAGCCAAGCGCATTGACTGCGGGAAAATGATGTAACTTATAACCTGCGTTTTTGTCATACCTAAAGATAAGGCACCGTTCCACTGACCACGAGGCACAGCTAAAACACCCGCTCGAACGATTTCAGCAATCGAGGCTGAGGTAAAAAGCGTCAATCCAATCCAAAGAGCTAAGAATTCTGGACTTAGCGCCGCGCCGCCCTCGATGGCAAAGCCATCGATATAAGGCTTACTCCATCCGCCAACAAAACCAAAACCCACCCAAGTGATGATGAAAGCAATAAGTCCGGCTCCGATGCCAAAAAGGCCGGCAACAAGTTCCGTTAAGCGCTTTAAAAGCATCTCGCGCACAAGAAAAAGCACGAGGATTGCGATGACAAAGGAGAAAACGAGAGCAAGCGTTCCTTGGCTTGGAACAGCAATCTGCAATCCGGCTTTCGATAAAAGTGCCCACTGCCCAAAATGCAAGGGGCTTGTTGACATCGGAAGCAGTTCCGTAATAACAAGATAGATTGCAAAAAGTTGAATGATGAGCGGAATGTTTCGATAAATCTCAACGTGTGCTGTGCCTAAAAAGCGCCACACAGGGTGCTCGGCTAAACGCATCAATCCAACGATGACGCCAAGAACTAGCGCTGTGATAATCGAAAAGATGGAAATCCGGATGGTGTTAGCCATGCCGATGACAAAGGCATGCCACATCGCGTCGGTTGATTGGAAGGGAAAGAGGCTCTCACCAATATCAAACCCTGCGGAATTGACTAAAAACTTAAAGCCACTGCGAATATGACGCGCTGCTAGGTTTTGCGTGACATTTTCTGAAAGCGCATAAACGATAAAAATGAGTGCAACGATGGCAAGCGTTTGAATCAGCCACTCCCTGCGGCGCCGTGCTGATTCACGTCGTCGCCAGGCTTCATCACCAATCATTTGCGCGTGGGCTTGCGCCTTCATAAAAGAGAATTCCGACTAAATAAGAGTGGGCATTATAGAGGTCTACCAAAAGAAGAAATGCCCGCACAGGCGGCTTTTTACCTATGCGGGACTTTTTTGATGACCGAATCTTTCGACTTAACGGATCGGCGGAGCAAACATCAAACCGCCATTTGTCCAAAGATTGTTCAAAGCACGCGGCAAGTTAAGCGGTGTCTTCGGCCCGAAGTTAGCCGTCCAGCTTTCTCCGTAATTGCCGACCTGCTTAATGATGCGATACGACCAGTCCTTATCTAAGCCAAGGAGTTTTCCGGCATCATCGCCCGTTCCCACCAAACGCATAACCTGCGGGTTCTTGCTTGTGGCTCGAGCCTGATCAACATTGGCGCGTGTTAAGCCGTTTTCTTCGGCTTCAACCATTGCGTAAAACGACCAGCGCACGATTTGGAACCACTCGTCATCACCACGACGAACTGAGGGTCCCAAGGGTTCCTTGGAAATGGTTTCCGGCAAGATTACGTAGTCCTGAGGATTACGTGCACGGGTGCGAGCACCCGCCAAGTCGCTCATGTCCGTTGTATAAGCCTGGCAGCGACCCGACAAGAAAGCACTCTGTGTGGCCTCTGTCGTATCAAACATCACGGGCTTGTACTTCATCTTGTTGGCTGTAAAGTAGTCAGCAAGTGCCTGCACGGAACTCGTTCCAGACTGCACACAAATTGTGGCGCCATTGAGTTGCTTGGCGCTCTTGACCTTCAAGCTCTTAGGAACAATGAATCCCTGACCGTCGTAATAGTTAATCGCGGCGAAAACAACGCCCAAACTCGCGTCACGGGTCAAAGACCAAGTTGTGTTACGCGCTAAGACATCGATTTCCCCAGATTGAAGCGCTGTAAAACGCTGCGGAGAAGAAAGCGGGACGAATTTGACTTTACTGGCATCGCCCAAAACAGCAGCAGCCGTTGCACGACACGTATCGACATCTAATCCGCTCCAGCGTCCCTGAGAGTCCGCCGCGGAGAAGCCCGGCGCTGCCGTGTTGACGCCGCAAATGACATGTCCGCGAGCTTTAACCGCGTCAAGCACTGCTCCTGCGTGAACGCAAAGCGAAGCGGCTGACAAAGCTACAGCGACAGATATGGCGTTTAATCTCATGGCAAAAAAGCTCCTCTGAAAAATGTGAGTTGAGTAAAACGGGGAGAACGTAACACACCTCAATATGGTGCGGCAATCGGCAAAACAAAAAACGTGGCACTTCTTGCTTAACTTTTGCCTTAAGCTAAAAGTGCCACGCCATTGAGCCTAGTCTTTTTTCCCTAGACTTTTGTTGTTTTTCTTTTCCGAGCCACAGTCTTTGTTTCGGCTTTCGGCTCGGGTTTCTTACGCTCTTGGAATTCGAAATTAATCTTTCCTGTTTTCTTATCCAAGACAAGATAGGCTTTGAATTTGCGGTGGGTGCGATTACTTACGAAACCAGGCAAAAGAGAGCTCTTATTTTCCGTGAGAATCTTTTTAAATTCCTGTTGTGTCACTGGCTGCTGCAAAATCACTCGTCCGCAACGGAAATCACAGGTTTGCTTATCTTTTGTGTTTTCACAGAAATAGGCTGTTGCCCCTTCTAAGATTCGTCCACCACACTTCGGGCATGTTCCCACAACAGGTAAATTCGAGATGTCCTCTTCTTCTGTGGCCTTTTCTTCCTGTCCGAAATCAAATTCGATTTTTTTCTCGTCGTTTAATTTCAAGGTTGCCGCATAAGGGCGCCCTAACTTACTAATAAAGTTAGGCAATGGCCCCACAACGCCTTTTTCAAGAAGTGTCTCGACTTCGCTCACTTCAAAAGTACGTCCCCCTGGGTGCTTGGGCAAACTAAAGTCACACTTAGGATTTGTGCAGGCATAGCGTCGGTAGTTTTCGACAACCTCGCCGCCACACTTCGGGCAACGGTGCTTTAAGTGCACGGGATTTTCCATGGGAACTGTATCGCCTTCGTATTGCTTGGCCATCTCAACAATATGCGTTGTCATCTCGCGAATTTCACGCATAAAGTCAGTGCGATTCAATTTCCCTTTCTCGATTTGCGAAAGTTTGTATTCCCACTCGCCCGTTAACGCGGGGTTCGAAAGAACACCAATGCCTAATCCCTCAATTAAGGTAAAGAGCTGTTTGGCTTTGGCGCTTGCAATCAAGTCTCTGCCCTCACGACGGATATAGCGCTGATCGATTAAGTTTTCGATAATCGCCGCTCGAGTCGCAGGAGTTCCAAGACCTTTTTCTGCCATCGCTTCGCGTAAATCATCGTCATCGACTAAACGACCCGCACCTTCCATCGCAGAAAGTAGCGTTGCTTCCGTGTAGTGCGCTGGGGGTTTTGTTTCACAGTCAAGCCGCTTTACATCCAAAACTTTGGCAAGCTTTTCTTTTCCTGCGCCTTTTGCTGCCAAAGCACTTGTGAGCCCTTCTTTTCCATAAACTTCAAGCCAACCAGGAACGACAAGCACCTTATCTTCCGTCTTAAAGTGTTCTTTTCCTACCGTCGTAATACGCGTTGTGACGTCATATTCGGCCGCGGGAAAGAAAACAGAAATGAATCGCTTTAAAACGAGGTCGTAAATCTTCTTTTCTGCTTCAGTAAGCGTCGACTTTGGCGCTAATAAGGTCGGGATAATGGCAAAGTGATCGCTTATTTTGGCGTTATCAAAGACGCGTTTTGTAAGATGCACCCATTTTCCTGAGATAACACGGTCGGCAAACTCACCGACATCGGCATTGGATGTGAGCATCGTAAGCGTCTTATAGACTGTGGGCACATAGTCTTCAGGCAATACTCGCGAATCCGTTCTCGGGTAAGTAAGCGCTTTGTGCTTTTCGTAGAGCGCCTGCGCAATCGAAAGCGTTGTTTTAGCCGAAAAGCCAAATCGGTTATTGGCCTCACGCTGTAGCGAGGTTAAATCGAAAAGTTGCGCAGGTAAGCTTGTTGTGCGTTTGGCTGTTTCTTCAACAGTGCCCGTTTTCCCTTTCACATTTGCGCAAATAGCATCGGCTTTCTTTTCTTCGAAGATACGCTCAGCACGTTTTTCTGGGGCTTTCGCATCCTTTTTGAATTTTGGATCAAACCAGCGGCCCAAATAGGTCGTATTTCCCAGAGAAAACTCCGCTTCAATCTCCCAGTACTTTTCAGGCACAAAGTTGTGAATCTCGTTTTCTCGACGCACAACGATAGCTAATGTCGGAGTCTGCACACGCCCAACGGTCGTTAAGAAAAAGCCCCCATCTAGGCTATTGAAGGCCGTCATCGCTCGTGTGCCATTAATGCCAACAAGCCAATCAGCTTCAGAACGAGAACGCGCTGCATCCGCAAGCTTTGTCATCTGCGCATCGGTTCTTAAGTGGTTAAAGGCGTCTTTAATCGAGCCAGGAGTCATGGACTGAAGCCAAAGACGCTCGATTGTCTTTTTCGCCTTCGTCGCTTGCATGATGTAGCGGAAAATGAGTTCGCCTTCACGCCCAGCATCGCAAGCGTTAATAATCGTATCGACATCGGGTCGAGCAATGAGTTTGGCTAAGCTTTTGAGTTTATCCTTAGACTTTGCAATCGGTTTTAAGTCAAAGCTTGGAGGCAAAACAGGCAAGTGACTAAAGGTCCACTTGCCGCGTTTGACTTCGTACTTTTCTGGGCAGGAAAGTTCCAACAGGTGTCCTAAAGCATTAGCAACAATCCAGCCGTTTCCTTCGTAGTAATCGCCTTTCTTTTTCATTCCCCCTAAAACGCGAGCAATATCTGTCGCAACCGAGGGCTTCTCGGCGATGATTAATTTGGTCATGATTCTCCTCGTAAGGGAAAGGGCTTTTTCCCTTGCAATCTTGTCGCGCCATTTCGGGCGCTTCTCTTTTTTATAGGATAGCCACACTTTTTCGAAAAAGAAACGTTAAGGCCTAGCGAGTTTTATTTTTCCTTTATTTTCAATGAGTCTTCTCATTCTCTCTGGCAATCGATGGCGTACAGCCTTAACTGAACTTCGTCACTTTTTCGCCAAAATCGCCACAAATTCCTCCGTTCATTGCTCTAAGAACCCGCTAAACTTAGTAGCTTGATTGATTCGTTTTTTCTCGGAGTTATTACTGTGGCTGTATTGCCCATTATTCAATACCCTGCTGAGGTTCTAGCAAAGAAAGCTTTGCCCGTCACTCGTTTTGATGAAAAGCTCAAAGAACTTGCTGCCAACATGGCCGAAACCATGTACAAGGCCCCAGGCGTTGGATTGGCCGCACCTCAGGTTGGTGTCTCGTTGCGGCTTGTTGTCATTGACGTTTCCGATGAAAAAAATCAGCTCCTCGCCCTAGTTAACCCAACAGTTGTTGCCATCACAGATGAAACCATTGAAGGCGAGGAAGGGTGTTTATCTTTACCCGACTTAACAGAAAAGATTTGCCGCCCTGCCAAAGTGCACGTCTCTGCTTTTGATTTAGAAGGAAAACCCCAAGAGTTTGACTGCGAGGGGCTTTTGGCAGTTTGTGTGCAGCACGAAGTCGATCACTTAGACGGGCACGTCTTTATCGATCATTTGAGCCTATTAAAAAGAAGTCGCGCTGTTGCCAAATTAGCGAAATTGCGCAAAGAAAAGGCTCGCGAGAAAAAACACCCGTCCTCTTAGCGCAAAACGCCGCTATAGCATTGCTTGGCAATCGCTAACGCGATTGTTTCGGTAAGGCTCTCTGGGATGTCGTGCCCCATTGTTGGAACACACATGAGTTGAGAGCCCTCGATTGCGCGGGTAAGTTCCTCGGCGGCACGCAAGGGAATGAGTCGATCTTTTTTTCCGTGAATAACTAGCGTAGGCATCACGAGTTGCTTAAGCTGCCTTGTGCGTGAACCCGAAGCGAAAATAGCCATTAACTGGCGCCTTACAGTTTGCTCTGAGACATTAGCGTTCTTGAGCACTTGAAACAGACGAGCAATCTCAAGTTGACTGTAATTTTCCTCTGGGCTTCCGATGGCTTTTAGTAGGCTCAAAAGTTTTTGGTAGCGCACTTCATTATTTTCCGTACGCCGACATTGGCTTAAAACCCCGAAAATCGCTCTCACACTCCCTAAAAGCATTCGTGGATTTCCGCTTGCTGTCGAAATGCACGTAAGCGAAATTGTCCGATGGGGAGCACGCAAAGCGAAAGCCTGAGCGATCATGCCTCCCAAAGAAAAACCTGCAATATGAACGCGTTCGAGCCCTTTTTCGTTTAAGAGTGCTTCTACGTCAGCTGCCATATCATCGATATCGTATGGCGCTTTTACAGAGCGAGAAAACAAGGCGGCTGTTGCCGACTTGATGAGGGTAAAAAGGGACACCTTTTGCTCACAGTGCTCGCTTTCACCTGAGTCGCGGTTATCGGGAGCAATCACGTGTAGTCCCTGACGCACAAGCGTTCGAATAAAAGTCTCGGACCACGCAAGAGAAGGCATTCCAAGCCCCATGAGTAAAACAACCGTTGGCAATGTCGGATCGCCATACTCTTTAAAGGCCAAATGGTAAGTGCGATTCAAAGTGTTTCTCTTTCTCGAAAAACCTAAACTAGGCAGTAAAATTAAAACGATTGCAATTATATTTGAGAAGGATTTCTATGCGCATCGCTTTTGCTGGCACCCCAGAGTTTGCGGCTTTCGCCTTACGCTCTTTAATTGAAGCGGGTCACGACGTCGTTCTTGTTTTGACGCAACCCGATCGTCCGAGCGGACGAGGCTTGAAGCTAAAAGCCTCGCCTGTGAAAGAAGTGGCTCTCGCGCACTGTATTGACGTTATCACGCCAAAAACGCTTTCTGTAAAGAAAGACCCCGTTGAAGCCGAAGCGGCTCTCAAGCGTCTAGAAGATGCGAAAGTCGACGTTCTTATCGTTGCCGCCTACGGTCTTATCCTTCCTGTAAGAGCCCTTAATGCCGCAAGTGGTATCGGCTCTAAGCTTCACATTCAAGCGATCAATATTCACGCCTCTCTTTTACCGCGTTGGCGGGGGGCCGCTCCCATTCAGCGTGCGATTGAAGCAGGCGACAAAAAAACAGGTATTTGCATTATGCAAATGCAAGCTGGTCTTGATACGGGCCCCGTTTTGTTAGCTAAAGAAATTGAGATTTCCGAAACAGACACCGCGCAAACATTGACAGAAAAGCTTACAGCGCTTGGCGCAGACGCCATCGTCGAAGCTCTAAATCGGATTGAAGAGCTCACGCTTACCGAGCAAGACGAGGCAAATGCCACGTATGCTAAGAAGATACTTAAAACGGAATCCCAAATCGATTGGACTCTGCCAGCCTCAGTATTGGAGCGTCGCTCGCGGGCTTTTTCTCCTTTCCCAGGATTGCAAACGAGTTTAAACGGAGAGGTTTTTAAGATTCGTGCCGTTCGCCTCGTTAACGAACAAGGCACCCCAGGAACGGTTCTTTGTGCCAAAAAGAGACTCGTCGTTGCTTGCTCAGAGGGCGCTCTTGAATGTCTTAAATTACAAAAAGCCGGCAAACCCGTGATGGACGTTGAGCCCTTCTTACAAAGTTTCTCCATCTCCGAGGGAGACCTGTTGCAATGAGCCTATCTTTTTCTAGCCTTCTTTCGCTTGCCATCCCTACCCTTAGCCGATTTGAATCGGGAGAAACGCTTGATAATGCGATAGCCGCTAGCGTAAGAGAGAAAAAAGAACTGCGCCCTGCGTTGCAAGCCGTCATGTACGACTTAACGCGACACTATTTTCTTTGTGACTATCTGATTGGTCAACTTGCGCCACGCGCTCCTGCCGACCCGATTCGTCAAACTCTGATGCTTGGACTCAGTGAAATACTCATTAGCCCAGAAAAAAGTTACGCTCTTGTTAACGAGACTGTGAATTTTGTGAAGTCTCAGAGCTCTTTACGGTCCGCCACTGGATTTGTCAACGCATGTTTGCGCCGCTTTTGTCGAGAAAAAGCTGCTTTACTTTCCGTAGCACAGGGCGACTTGCTCGCTCGCCTTAACGCTCCCCTCTGGTACATAAAAAAGCTTGAGGCTTCCATAGGGAAAGACGAAACCGAAAGACTTTTACTTCTTGCCCAAGAACCCCCTCGCCTTGTTTTGCGCGTCAATCGCCGTAAAAGCACCCCAGAAAAGTACTGCCAAGAGCTTCAAGAAAAAGGGATTGCAGCGCAAACTCTCGGTCAGGATGGGATTCTTATTGAAAAACCCTTACCTGTTAGCGACATTCCTGGGTTTTCCGAAGGCGTTGTAAGCGTCCAAGACGCAGGCGCACAGCTTGCCGCCAGGTTTCTTAATCCTCAAGACGGGGAAACCATTCTTGATGCCTGCGCGGCCCCTGGCGGAAAGACCTCTCACCTTCTAGAGCTTTCTCGTGCCTCTGTCACAGCGCTTGAAATCAGTGACTCTCGCACCGAACTAATCAAAGAGAACCTTGCTCGATTAAACCTTCAAGCCAAGGTCTTCACAGCGGACGCGGCCAATCCTGCTTCTTGGGCAAAAGATGCGCGGTTTGACGCCATTTTGCTTGATGCGCCGTGCACCGCAAGTGGCATCTTGCGACGCCACCCCGATATTGCTTTTTTGCGTTATCCTGAAGATATTGAATCGTTAGCAAAACAACAGAAAAAGCTCCTTGAAACTCTGTGGCCCCTCGTAAAGTTTGGAGGAAGACTTTTGTATGTCGTATGCTCAGTTTTTAGAGAAGAAGGAAAAAACCAAATTGCCGAATTTTTAAAGCGGCACAAAGATGCGCACGAAACACCCCTAGGTTCTGGGCTTGCTGCTTCGCTTACTATCCTTCCTGCGGATGCCCTGCAGGAGAAAGCAAAGGGACTGCCTCGAATCACGGATGGGTTTTTCTACGCTTTACTCGTAAAAGGATAATACGTCGTGATTTCGCGTCGAGCACTTTGTAGTGCATTACTTGCTGCGCCTCTTGCCCTAACGGGCTCGCGGCTTGTTTGCGCCAATTCTGCTGATGCGCAATTAATGAGTGCTCACCTGAGTCGAGTGACCGAGGGGCCTTCTCCAGGCCTACTTCTTAGCGTCAATTGGGAATTCGATCTCTCACCTGTTCTAACAGACTATTTAAGAAGAGGGATTGCACTTTATTTTTCCTATGAATTTCGGCTTTTAAAGCCCCGCTCTCTTTGGTTTGACAAGGAAATTGCCACATCAACCCTTCTTCAACGCCTCAGCTACAGTCCTCTTTCTCGGCAACTTCGCCTCTCGCGCGATGGTCTTGTGCAGTCCTTTGATACGCTCGATCAGGCTCTTTTGCTTTTAAAGAATATTCGCGGCTGGATTGTTGCCGACAATGAAGCCATCGAAGACCATTCCGATGTTTTAGCTGAAACTCGAATGCGTTTAGACCTCTCTCGCCTACCCAAACCCCTTCAAGTCACAATCGGAGGCAATTCCGACTGGGTATTGGAAAGCGACTGGGAAAGCATTGTCCTAACAAAGGCTCTTGACAGAAACTAAAGAGGTAAGCACGATGCAGCGCTGGCTTCGTCTTGGTTTCATCTGCACCGTTGTCATCGGCGTACTGTTACTGATATACGCTGTGGCAGGAGGCGCTGCTTCCACGGGGCTTGGCCAGTTTTTCCCTGCCCTTCTTGCGCTTAACATTTTCACGACCTTCATTCTTTTCTGCATCGTTTTGCGCTTATCGAGCAAACTCTTTTTCCGTTGGAAGGCCCACGAGTTTGGCTCTCGGATGACTTCGCGTCTTGCTCTTACGATTGCCGCCATTGCCATTGTCCCGTGCCTACTCTTGTATTTAGTTTCCGCTCAATTCATCGGCCGCTCCATCGATTCGTGGTTTGATGCCCGTATCGAGCACGCCCTAGAAGACGGCGTAACACTTTCAAGTGACATTCTTGAAAATGAGCGCAATCGCTTGCTCTTTTTCTCTCGCAGAGGCGCTCTCTATTTAACAGACGTCCCTCAAAAGAAGTGGGATGCAGCGCTCGATAAGCTTCGCGAAGACTTTGAAGCGAATGTGGCGCTTATTTTTAATTCTCAAGGCGTTATCACCAATTCCTCGATTTCTCCTGATTCTCAAGTCAAAGTCGATATTCCGCTTGCCACGGAATTACAAGACTCCTTAGCTAAAGGCGGGTTTTCTCTACTTGAAGGAGAATCGTCGACACCAGAAGATCCGATGAGAATTCGGACAATTGTCCCAGTTTTCCCCGAAAAAACTCTTGCGGAAAACTTCTTTTTGCAGTTTTCTAATGCCGTACCACCAAAGTTTGCGCAAGGTGCCCGAGGCCTTGTTGAAGGCTATCGCGATTACCAAGAGCTCACGCTAACCCGCAATTCTTTGCAAACCATTTATCGCATCTCCTTGACGCTTACGATGTTATTGACGCTACTTGCGGCAATTGCCTTGGCTTTTTGGTTTGCGCGAACAATGACTGAGCCCGTCATGCAATTGGCAACGGGTACGAAAAAAGTCGCTGAAGGAGACCTCGCTCCTATTCGCGAATTCGCTGGTAACGACGAAATCAACGCCTTAACGCAATCCTTTAACTCGATGGTCGCTCAGATTGCGGAGGCCCAAAAAATTGCAGAAAGTCAACGTCTTGCAACCGAACGAAGCCGCGCTTACCTTGCAAGCGTCCTTTCCAATATTTCCGCTGGCGTCCTTGTTTTGGATGAATCCCTCTGTATTTTGATGGCCAATACGGGAGCTAATGCGATTTTGGCTCCCTCTCGCTTTACCCCAGGGGAGCGATTAGCCAATATTGAACCCAAGCTCTGCGAAGTAATCGCCGATCAAATTCAAGTGGCCGACACGGGCAATTTCCACGTGGACTTTGAATTAACGCGGCAACCCGACCCGAACATTGCGCTTTTTATTCGGGGCTCTCGCCTTGAACTCGAGGGCACAATTGGCTGGGTTGTGGCATTCGATAACGTCTCAGCTCTCATTGATGCACAAAAGGCACAAGCTTGGAATGAAGTTGCAAGACGCCTTGCCCACGAAATTAAAAACCCCTTAACGCCGATTCGCTTAGCTGCTGAACGCTTAGCGATGAAACTAACCGATAAGCTTGAGCCAAAAGACGCTGCTCTTTTAACACGTGCGACATCAACGATTGTCAATCAGGTCGATGCGATGAAGAAGATGGTCAACGATTTCCGCGACTTTGCGAAACTTCCTGCGCCTACATTGCAAAGCCTTGATTTAAACGAGCTTATTGAAGAAATGATTGCCTTCTACCACTCAGGAGGGCTCGATATCTCAGCAAGCTTTGGTGAAAAACTGCCTGCCGTCCAGGCCGATGCCGCGCAACTTAGACAAGTGCTCTTTAATCTCATAGGTAACTCGATTGAGGCCTGCGCTGAAACCAAAACTCCGAAGATTCGCATAACAACTGAAGGCATTTCTCACGGAGAAAGCATGTCAGCCGTGAGAATGAAGCTTGAGGATAATGGACCTGGTTTTCAGCCTAGCGTCTTAGCTCGCGCCTTTGAGCCTTACATCACAACCAAGCCCACAGGAACCGGTTTGGGGCTTCCGATGGTTAAGAAAATCCTTGATGAACACAAGGCAAAAATCACGCTTGAAAATATCGCCTCAGAAACGGGATCTGTGCTTGGAGCGCGCATCAATATCGTCTTTCCAATTTCGAAAGCCGAGTTGTGAGGTCTCTTTTTCTTTGATCAATGTCAAAAGATTGCTCACGCCTTGGCCTGATTCGCAGTATGATCACACAAGGGATAGTTTGCTTATCAAGAGTGTTCGTGTCTTTACAACTTTGTTTTGTCTTGTTTTTCTGCAAAGAGTAACACGCTATGGCGAAAATTTTGATTGTTGATGACGAAATCGGCATCAGAGATCTTCTCTCGGAAATTCTCTCGGATGAGGGCTATACGGTAGAAGAGGCTGAGAACGCTGAAACCGCCCGACAAAAAGTCGCACAGACCGATTTTGATTTGATTTTGCTCGATATTTGGATGCCAGATATGGATGGCGTGTCCTTATTAAAAGAGTGGAAATCGAATCGACAGTTCTCGAGTCAAGTCATCATGATGAGCGGACATGCGACAATCGAAACCGCTGTTGAGGCGACAAAATACGGCTCTCTTTCCTTCCTGGAAAAGCCCATTTCGATGCAAAAGCTCTTGGAAGCGGTTCAGCACGGTATCGAAGTCAAGAACCGTATCTTGGCTCTTGCGAAATACCGCACGGATCTTCCCGATGAAACGCTAGAACCCGTTGCGCCAAAACCTGTTGTACATCCCGAATTGCCGCAATTTACGGTTCCAGGGACAAATATAGAAATCGATTTTCATCAATCTCTGCGTGAAATTCGCGAATCCTTAGAGCGTGCCTATTTCACGATACTGATTGAATACGAAGATTCGCAAATTACCCGCGTTGCCAAACGCGCTGGTCTTGAACGAACCCATTTGTATCGGAAACTCAAGGCTTTGCACATGGAAATTCCGCGGCCATCGAGCGCTGCGAAAGCCTTGCGGAAAAATAACTGACTTTGTAGCCCCATGCGAGTGCTCATTCTTGGTGCGGGACATACGGGGTATGCCGTCGCACAGGCTTTAGTCTGCGAATCAAACGACATCTCTGTTGTCGATGTTGACGCGAGTCGCGTTTCTCAACTTCAAAGGCATTTTGACCTTAGAGGCATTGTTGGCGATGCAGCAAGCCCTGCTGTTCTTCGCGAAGCAGGCATTGAAGACACGGATATTTTGATTGCCGTTACCGCAAGTGATGAAACCAATTTGGTCGCTACTCTCTTAGCGGCAAAGCTTTTTAACGTGCCAACCCGTATTGCTCGTGTTCGCCGTAATGAATTGAGCAATTACCCGGCCTTACTTGGCGACGAAGGCTTTCACATTACAGATACGATTTGGCCAGAACAGGCGCTCACAGATACTTTGCTACGTCTTATTGAGTTTCCTGAAGCCCATCAGGTTATCGATCTAGCTAACGGGCTACTTACGCTTCTTGCTCTAACGGTAAAAGAAACAAGCCCTCTTATTGGACTTGAGGCAAAAGAACTGACTGAAAAGCTAACTCAAGCCCATATTGTGAGCGTTGCTCTCTTTCGCGATGGGACTCTTCTTGAAGCGAAAACGCCTTTAGCCGCAGGCGATGAAATGCTTGCCATCGTCGCTAAAGACGGCGTACTCGAGGCGATTTCTCTAATCCATCCAAAAGAAGCTAGAACAAAAAACTTAGTCATCGCAGGCGATGCGCATCTGGCTTTACGCGTTGTAGCCGCCTTAAAAAATCAATCGAGTTTCAATATCAAAATCCTTGAAAACGATAAGGAAACGGCAAGCGAAATTGCGCGTCACCTTCCAGAAAGAGTCTTACTCGTTAATGGCTCAAACTTACAAGAGGAAGACCTGGCTAATGTCGATATCGATACCTGCGACCTTTTTGTCAGCTTAAGCGGCAAGGACGATGCCAATATTATGAGCACACTGCTCGCTAAACGGCTTGGCGCCAAACGCGTTATTGCCTTAGTGGACAATCAGACATTTGCCGATCTTGTGCGTGACACGAATATCGATATCATCATCTCAAAAACGCAAGTGACCTTAAGTGAACTGATGCAATACGTGCGTCGAGGAGATATTGCGGCTGTTCACGAGTTGCATCACGGAAAAGCAGAATTAATTGAAGTCATTGCCCATGGGAGCGCTGGCATTTCTCGCGTCATTGGAAAAACGCTTCGGGAAATATCTCTACCCGACAAGGTGCGATTGTGCGGTCTTATCCGTGAGAAGGCCTTTTTAACGCCTTCGGAGACACTCACGATTGAACCCGACGACCGCCTCATTGTCTTTTTAGCCGATAAAAAGCTCTTACCTGAAGTTGAGGCTCTTTTTGCTGTTGATGTCGGTTTCTTCTGAGGCAAGCCATGTTTGCCAAGTTGCGCTACCTACTCTTTCCCGTCCTCAATATCGTGGGGATTGTCCTCTTTTTATTTACGGGATTTGAGGCTTTAGGTCTTATCGCTTCGATTCTTTTTGATGACGGAGCGCAATCGGGCTTTCTTTTCGGTCTGAGCGCTTCTTTTGCCTGTGCCCTTGCCTTTATCGCCTTAACCCGTCACGACAAACGCGATCTTTTACCGAGGGACGGCTTTCTTTTGGCAACGCTACTTTGGACGATTTTGCCTATCTTTGCCTCGCTTCCCTTGTCGTATTTGCCCGAGATTTCTTTTTCGCAAGCCTACTTTGAGGCCATGAGTGGCATCACAACAACCTGCGCCACGGTCTTTTCTGTTGAGCACCTTCCAGAGTCCATTAATTTGTGGCGAGCGCTACTGAGTTGGCTCGGTGGCATGGGAATCCTTATTTTGGCTATTGCACTTCTTCCTCTGATGAGTGTGGGCGGTTCGCAGCTCTTTCGTTTTGTGAATTTATGCCAAGCGATTCCTTCGATTTCCCCTTTATTTGGCATTGGCACAAATAAGTCTTCTGTCACAAACACAGAAGTAGGAGCAACAGTCGAAGTCACAAAACTCACGCCTCGCATTGCAAGCACTGCCAAAGGGCTTTGGTGGATTTACTTTGCCTTAACGCTTACTTGCCTAATTGGCTACAAACTCGCTGGGATGACGTGGTTTGATGCGACAGTCCACGCTTTTTCAACCGTGAGTCTTGGCGGTTTTTCCTCGCACGACGCAAGTTTTGCTTTCTGGTCAAATCCGGCAATCGACCTCGTTTGCATCGCCTTTATGCTTTTAAGTGGTTTAAGTTTTACCTTGCACTTTTTAGTCTGGCGTAGGAAAAGCTTTCTTCTTTACTTTCAAGATCCAGAAGCTAGAGCCTGGTTTTGTATTCTTCTTATCGGAGTTTTCGTTGTCACAGGGATTCTTCTCTTTCACGAAAACTATGACTCCACAAAAGAAGCTTTCCTTTACGCACTCTTTAATGTTGTCAGTGTTGCCTCAACCACGGGCTTTAGCAGTACCGATTACAGCCATTGGCCTGTGACGGCTACGACACTGATGCTGTGCCTAGCCGCGTTTTGTCCCTGCTCAGGTAGCGTCGGAGGCGGCATCAAAATGATGCGTGCCCTCATTGTTTTAAAGCAACTCTCGCGAGGCTTTTTGCAAACCCTACACCCGAAAGCCGTGGTTCCCTTGCGCATCAACCGCGTGCCCATCCCTGACAACATCGTTTTTATGGTGTTGAACTTTGTTCTTCTTTGGGCCGCAACTCTCATTGGCGCAAGCCTATGCATGATTGCCACGGGGCTTGATGTGGCATCGGCCTTTACCGCCGTTTTTGCCTGCTTAACGAATACGGGGCCAGGACTAGCGAACGTCGGCCCCGCTCTTAATTACGGCACGCTCTCGGTTTGGCAGTTGTGGCTATGTGATGCGTGTATGCTCGTTGGTCGCTTGGAAATTGTGACCGTTTTCGTCTTACTGACTCGAGACTTTTGGCGCGTCTAGGGTACACCCCACATCACAGGAACATCTTTCTTGATTGCCGCTTGAAGCATCTCGCGCAATGGAAATGTGCGCATACCAAAACTCACTTGGTTTTCAAACTGCCGCCTCTCTTCTTCTTGCTTATCAAAGCTCGCGTAGTCACGGCCCTCAAGAGACTTTTGACGAATCCTTTCTTCGATGTTTTTCCGAGTAATCTTTTCTTGACTCACTTCACGCTCTAAGGCTTGAAGAATCTCTTTAAGATCTTCGGCTGGCCAACTCCCGCTCTCAGAATAAGGACGTGAAAGCACTTTACAGACCTCTTTAAAGGTCTCAGGCATCAGGAAAAAACCGCCCGCAGCCTTAGATCGGAACTCAAGTAACGCCATTGTGGCTTCCTTACAACGAGATTTTCGAAAAAGAATATCTTTAGATTAATTGCAAATTGCCGCAACTTACTAGATATTTCCTGCAAGATGCTGCATATTATCACAAATTAACATCTTTTAACCCTTTTTTCTTCCATCTAAGCCCTCGTTTCGGGCCGATACAATCTATGTCTGATTCATACTGACAAGGATCTATGTGACAAACACTATCTTGATTATCGCTCATGCGCCCTTGGCCTCTGCCCTTCGCGAGTGCGCCATGCATGTTTACGGCAATGACGAACACAGTTTGCGTTGTCTTACTGCTGTTGACATCGCTCCTGATGCTGACACGGCGGCAATTGCCGACTCAGTGAGCGCAAAGCTTGTCACTAATCTACCTGAGCGTCAATCAACACTTATCCTCACGGATGTCATTGGTGCGTCTCCTGCCAATATTGCTGAGCAACTTTTGCGTCATGCTGACACAGCTCTTATCACGGGCGTGAACCTACCGATGGTTCTCTCAGCTGTTTGCCATCGCCATAAAGCCTTCGATCAGCTTTGTGCCATAGTAAAAGAAGCCGGTAGCACGAGCATTAAGTTTCGAACTGCCGACGAGTAGCGATAAAAAGCTAGTCTCTCCTCAATAAAATCTAACAACTCTTACGATTTTGACTTTGCCAAAAAGCCAAGAAGTTCTAGTATTACGGCATCTCGTCATTTACCACTCGTTTTTGCGACATGCTTGTCAAAACTGTCACAGTAAAAAATCAATTAGGGCTTCACGCTCGCCCTGCCGCGCTTTTAACAAAAACCGCTAATCTTTTTGAATGTGCGATTCGCATCAAAAAAGGCGAGAAGTGCGCAGATGCTAAATCCATTCTTGCTGTTATGACTTTGGGTGCGAAGCACAACGAAATCTTGCGGCTAGAATTTGAAGGCGTCAATGAAATCGCTGCGTGCGACGCCATTGTCGCGTTGTTTGAATCTCGGTTTGGAGAGGAGGAATAGCGATGGCTGACAATATTCCTACACCAGTAACAGAAGAAAAAACGCCTGCTTTGAAAGCAGATGCGACTCCAAGCCCTGAGGAAAAAACAACGGCTCCCGCAACCGCTACAACGGAGGCGAAAAAGGCATCAGCGAAAGAATCCGAGAAAGAAACAACGGAAGCGAAAAAAGCCTCAGCGAAAGACCCCGAGAAAGAAACTACGGAAGCGAAAAAAACCTCAGCAAAAGAACCTGAGAAAGAAACTACGGAAACGAAAAAAGCCGCAGCAAAAGAGCCCGCAAAAGAAGCAAGCGATGCGACAGATACTGCAGCCAAAGAGCAAACTCTAGCAACTCCGGCTTCCCAAACTTTTCACGGCATTCGCATTCACGCAGGCGTCGCTGTAGGTAAAGCTCAGCGCTGTACCCCTGGATCACTTAACATCCCGCACTTTGCCATCGATAAGCAAAAAGTGCGCTCAGAGTCATTGCGACTGCGTGGCGCATTCACGGCTGTGACCCAAGAACTCGAGGATCTCGTTGACAACCCCATGGACGGGGCTCCTGCGGAAGCGAACGCCTTTCTTGAGATGCACCTACAAATCCTTTGCGATGAATCTCTTATTACGAGCACACAGGACATTATTGGCGAGCGCCTCGTGAACGCCGAATGGGCTCTTGAACTAAAACTTGAAGAGATACGCAAGACCTTTAGCGAAATCGATGACGAGTATCTAGCCGAACGCGTCGAAGATATTAGTGACGTGTTCGATCGAATCCAGCGCGTTCTAACGGGTCGTCGTCAATTAAGCGATGACGTTGAACTTTCCATCGGTGACGATTGCATTATTTTGTTTGCAGAAAAATTAAGTCCTGCAGATATCGTTGTTCTTAAGCGCCGTTACGATGAAGAGTTCTCCGGGCTTGTTTTGGAAGCAGACTCCGCTACCTCACACACAGCTATTCTTGCGCGCACCCTTGAAATCCCCGTGATTGTTGGCGCAGCCGGTGTCGTGGAAGCCATCGAAACAGACTGCCCAGTGCTTCTTGATGCGACCAATAGTCTTGTCACGCTTTTTCCAGATGCAAAAGCGCTAGAGGAAGCCAAAGAACAGGTTCGCGAAGAGAAAAAGCAGCGCGCTCGCTTAAAGAAATTACGTGCGACGCCTTCTGTGACAAAAGACGGCGTAGCCATTCACCTTTATTCGAACGTCTCCCTACCTGAAGACGCCAATGATGCCGTCAACGCCGGAGCCGAAGGCATTGGTCTTTATCGAAGCGAATTTCTTTTCATGAATCGGAAAACGCTTCCAACAGAAGACGAGCAACTCGAGGCCTACCGTCGCGTCATTCGCCCAATGAAAAATAAGCCTGTGATTCTTCGTACGATGGATTTGGGCGACGATAAGGTTCTTGAAAGTTCAGCAGGTGACGAATTCAACTTAACAACGACAGAAAAAATTGCCCTACGCCTTGGAAAGCGCGGCTTGCGGTTTTTCCAGTCGCACCCCGAGCTCTTTGATACACAGCTTAGGGCCATTTTGCGTGCTGCCGCAGGATCAGAGGCTCGCCTTCTTTTCCCGATGGTTGTGCATCCAAGCGAAATTGATTTCGCGCGCGAACGCCTTAAAAAGGCCGAAGAAGATCTCGAGGCCCGTGGTGTTAAATACAAGAAAGACATCCCCATTGGCATCATGGTTGAAGTGCCTGCTGCGGCCATTTGGATTCAAGCATTCTTACCAAAGGTCAATTTCATTAGCCTTGGAACAAACGACTTGATTCAGCACACGCTTGCTAATAGCCGCCACGATCCGTCTTTTAATCACTTAAGCGCGGCAAGGCATCCTGCGGTGCTTTTCCTCCTTCGTCATGTCACAAAGGCCGCTCACGTCGCTGGTGTCCCTGTTGAGATCTGTGGCGAAATTGCAGGTGAACCCGAAATCCTTGAGCTCTTACTCGGTCTTGGACTTCGCAACTTCTCAATGGAAAGTGGTCGAATCTTGAGTCTAAAAGAAAAGATCTTGAACACCGATTGCGCCGCTTGCGAAAAAGAGCTTAAGAAAATCATGCATATGAGAAACACGGAAAAGCTCAATGCCGCTGTAGCAACGTTTGGCTTAAATCTCTAGAAGGTTCGTGATGAAAAAAGCGCCTCTTAGCTTGGATGAAATTGAAACTCTTGGTGAGCTTTTAGCCGCAATTCCTGAGCCCTTTATCCCGATGGAGCCCGATATGCTCGACGGGTTTCTCACGGCGATTGCGTTGATGAAAAAGCCGCCTGAAACCCATGAGTGGTTTCGTTACATTCTTGATATTGAAGGCCGAGATGTCGCTTTAGAAAAAGTCCCTCGCGGTAAGCTTTTACGAGAACTCATCTTTAGACGTGGCGCAGAACTTGAAAGCACCATCCTTGCAAGTAAACCGATTGACCCCATCATTTTTGATGATGAAGAATCCGAGGATTTCTTAGCGCCTTTGCGCCCCTTTTCCAATGGTGTTTTATTGGCTTGCTGTCAATGGCCAGAACTCACCAAGAATCCCAACGATTCCGTCAAGGCCGCTCTTGTGGGGCTCTTACGCTACGCAGACTTAGCTAAAGACGATGAGGCAACATTAGCGCTTCTTGATTCCATTGACGAAGGGATTGTCTTTGCCAACCTCGAAGAGGCGCTTTCAGATATTGAAGCGTGCGTAGGAGAAATTGCTGATGTAACGCGTCTTTCTTAAATTAAGAAAGACGCCTCTCTTACTTATCTTGCATCAGTTCTTTTCTTGCACGTCCCGCGAGAATCACAAGCAGTAAAACAGGAATGCCAAGCGCGGCTGTTGCGCTAAAGAAATGCGCATAGCCGATTGATTCAACCGCGAGCCCCGAAAATCCCGCTAATAATTTCGGTAAGAAAAGCATCACAGAAGAAAAGAGCGCATACTGCGTAGCTGAATACGCTTTGTTTGTGAGCCCCGAAAGATAAGCAACAAAGGCTGCGCTCGCTAAACCTCCTGCAAGGTTATCGGCGCTTACCGTAAAGATAAGAAACGTTAAATCGTGCCCGATGCCTGCCAAAATAGAAAACAAAAGATTGGTTGCAGAAGATAAAAGCGCTCCTACAAAAAGCGTTTTCATCACACCAATTCGCATTGCCACAACGCCGCCAATGAATGCGCCAAGAAGCGTCATGATGACACCGAAAACCTTACTGACAGCAGCAACCTCTTGCTTTGTAAATCCCATATCCTGATAGAAAGGATTGGCCATCACGCCCATGACAACGTCGCTAATGCGATAGGTTGCAATTAACGCTAGAACGATCAGAGCCCACCAGCCAAAGCGTGAGAAGAAATCAATAAAAGGCATGCAAGCGGCTTCGTAAAACCATGTTGCAAAGGAGCGAACGGGCTGACAAATCGCTTTTTGAGTTTCCTGTGGACTTAAAAGTGTTGTCACAAAACCGACAAGCATACTTGCCGACATCACAAGATAGGCGATGCGCCAACCGCCAATGAAACTATCTTCAAAGGCACCAGCGATGGCAAGGGCTCCTGCGCCAGACCAAATCATCGCGATGCGATACCCTGTCTGGTAGGCTGCAGCAAAAGCGGCCTGTTCCGTTTCTGTGCCGCTTTCAATACGATAGGCATCGATTGCAATATCTTGCGTTGCCCCGAAAAATGCTGTGGCTGTCGCTAAGAAAACAACGCTTGTCACATCCTTTGTTGGATCTGTGAAGGCTAAGAGCGCCAGTGAAATCATTAGCGCCACTTGCGCAAGACTTAACCACGCACGGCGTCTACCGAGCTTTTTTGTTAAGTAAGGAAGACTTAACCGGTCGACTAAAGGCGCCCAAAGCCACTTCATGCCCCAGCAAAGACCGACCCAACTCATAAAGCCAATCGTCTTTAAATCAACGCCTGATTCCCGAAGCCAAAATCCCAACGTCCCCAAGACAAGTAAAAGCGGAAGCCCTGAAGAAAACCCCAAAAAGAGCATGCGCAATGTTGCTGGCTTTGTGTAAATCGACAAAGCCTTACTGAATCCAATTTTGGGTTCGCTTGTTCTCATGAAACAACTGGTCTCTCAAAAACCCAATTCCACTTTCCTGGCTCTAATTCTTCTGGGAGCACTAGTCCAGCAAATGCCACCCGAGATAGCGCTTGAACACGATTTCCCGCGGCAGCAATCATACGTTTTACCTGATGGTATTTGCCGCTCGTGATTGTCATCGAGATTTCGTATTCCGAAAGAATCTCACAGCGCTTAGCGCTAAGCGTTTCGTTCTCGTCTCTTAACAATACGCCAGAAAGAAGCTTTTCAATAAGTCTATCTGTTGCAGGATGCTTTAAGCGAACGTGATACCGCTTTTCGATTTTGTGCTTCGGATGCGTCAAACGATGATTTAAAACCCCATCATCGGTAAGCAAAAGAAGTCCGGTTGTGTCCGCATCGAGCCTACCGATTGGTTGAACGCCACGTCTTCGTAACGGAGCAGGTAATAGCGTTAAAACGCTCGGGTAGTCCCGTGGCTTAACCGAACACTCGTAGCCCGCTGGCTTATTCATCATCACGAGTGCTTTCTCGCAATACGGCCACTTAACGCCATCGACAGAAAACCACTTGCCGTCTGGGTCAACAGGAGTTGCAGGCGATGTGATTACTTGACCGTCAAACACCACTCTTTCTTGAGCAATCAAGCCTTGGCACTCATGCCGGGTGCCAAACCCTTGAGTAAAAAGCACTTGCTCAAGATCGATCAAAGCCAATCCCCTTCGTATTCAATCGTAAGCGGGGCATGATCGGAAAACTTTTCTGCGCTGTAAATGGATGCCGAGCGCGCCGCTTGAGCCAATTTTGGCGTTGCGATTTCATAATCAATTCGCCAACCAACATTTTTCTCGCGAGCTCTTCCGCGTTGGCTCCACCATGTGTACTGCCCAGGGCGAGGATCAATCTTGCGAAACACATCAACCCACCCACGCTCAGTAAAGCAAGTCGTTAGCCACGCTCTTTCTTCGGGCAAGAACCCCGTGTGCTTGAGGTTTCCTTTCCAATTGGCTAAATCAATTTCATTATGGGCGATATTGACGTCTCCGCAGACAAGAATCTCTCGTCCGCTTTGCTTTAAAGAATCCATGTGGCTAGCAAAGCAATCGAGAAAACGATATTTCGCTGCCTGCCTTTCTTCTGAACTCGTGCCTGAAGGGAAATAAACGGAAATCACGGAGAGCTTTTTAAAGTCAAGCCTCACGTACCGGCCTTCGTCATCGAACTCTTTTACACCAAATCCGATTTGTACATTCTCGGGCGCCACGCGTGACCACAGGCCCGAGCCCGAATACCCTGGCTTTTGAGCACAATGAAACCACGCCGAGTAGTCTTTATACGCTTGGTACTCAGGAGGAATGTCTTTGAGTTGCGCCTTAAGCTCTTGAACGCACAAAATGTCGGCGTCTTCTGCGTCAAACCATGTCCAAAATCCTTTCTTGGACGCTGAACGGATGCCATTGGCATTAAAGGTCGTCACTCGTAACATAAGAGCGGCTCTCCAAAGGGATTTAAGCCCAAAAGGGAAGCTCCCTCTTGGGCTTTTTTTACTATCCGGCTAATTTCTTACGCAAGATTTCGTTTACTTGCCGTGGGTTGGCTTTGCCCTTTGTCGCTTTCATTGCTTGACCAACAAGAGCGTTAAAGGCCTTTTGCTTGCCACTACGGAACTCTTCGACCATCGCCGCATTCTTTTGCAAGATTTCATCGATGATTGGTTCAATCGCTCCCGCATCAGAAATCTGTTTTAGCCCCTCTTTTTCAATGAGAGCATCAACACCTTCGGTCGCTCCCTCCCAAATTAAGCTAAAGAGTTTCTTAGCGCCTTTGGCGTTAACGGTACCATCGGCTAAACGCGTCAAAATGTTTGCAAGGACTGCAGCCTTCACTGGGCACGATTTGAAATCCATCGCCTCTGTGCCGTGAACGGCAGCGGCCACCTCACCCATTACCCAGTTGGCGACAAGTTTCTTATCTTTGAGCGTCTCGCTTGCTTTGCAGAAGTAATCGGCAATATCGCGACTTGATGTGAGAACAGCCGCGTCGTATTCGGTAAGACCAAAGTCCGTTACAAAGCGCTTTCTCATCTGATCGGGAAGCTCAGGCATTTCGCTTAAAACCTTTGCCTTCCACTCAGGGCTAATGTAAAGCGGGAGCAAATCCGGATCTGGGAAGTACCGATAATCCATCGAGTCTTCTTTGCTACGCATTTGGCGCGTTTCGTTTTTATCGGGGTCATACAAACGTGTGGCCTGAACAATCTTTCCGCCACTTTCGATTACCTCAATTTGACGACGCACTTCGTAGTCAATCGCGTCCTGCAAGAACTTAAAGGAGTTCAAATTTTTAATTTCGCAACGCGTTCCAAACTTCGTTTCGCCCATGGGACGCACGGAAACGTTTGCGTCGCAACGGAAATTGCCTTCTTGCATATTGCCGTGCGAAATTCCAAGCCATACAACTAAGGCATGAAGCGCCTTGGCATACCCTACGGCCTCGGCTGAGCTTCGTAATTCAGGCTCTGTGACAATCTCAAGTAGCGGCGTACCTGCGCGATTTAAGTCCATACCAGACTTTCCACGCAACACACCGTGATTGCTTTTACCTGCGTCTTCTTCCAAGTGTGCACGCGTCAAATTAATCGTCTTTAAGTAGGGCTCGCCCTCTTTGGGTTCGACAGTAAAAGTCAAACGCCCGCCTTTAACGATGGGGTGCTCAAACTGGCTAATTTGGTATCCCTTCGGAAGATCGGGATAAAAATAATTTTTGCGATCAAAAATCGAACGTTCTGCGACTTCAGCTCCGATTGCTAAGCCAAATTTCATCGACTTCTCAACCGCTCCGTGATTTAAAACGGGCAATGCGCCAGGCAAAGCCAAATCAATGTAGCAAGCCTGTGTGTTTGCCTCTGCACCAAAAGCGGTCGACGCTCCAGAAAAAACTTTCGAGTCTGTCGAGAGTTGAACGTGTGTTTCTAATCCAATGACAACTTCCCACTGCATGTCTTTCTCCGTGGCTTATTGGTGTTTCTCAGGGTGACACAAGTGCCACTTTGTTGCCTGCTGATAGGCGTTAGCGATACGTAACATCTTCGCTTCAGCAAATCTCGCGCACGCTAACTGCACACCAATGGGACGCCCATTGCTGTGAATCCCGCACGGTAAACTCATGCAGGGAAGCCCTGCTAGTGATGCCGGTACCGTATAGAGGTCTCCTAAGTACGCTGTCACCGGATCGCTCTTTGCACCAAAGTCAAACGCGGTTGACGTTGTCACGGGACTCAAAATCGCGTCGACCTTCTTAAAGGCCTCAGCAAACTCATTGACGATCAGGCGACGCACCTTCTGTGCCTTAATGTAGTAGGCGTCATAGTAGCCATGAGAGAGCACATAGGTGCCAATCAAAATACGACGCTTGGGTTCGGCTCCAAGACCTTCGTTTCTGCTCTTTTTAATCATGTCCTGAATATCGCCATAGTCTTTGGCACGATACCCATAACGCACACCATCAAAACGAGAAAGGTTCGAGCTTGCCTCAGCGCAAGCAACAACGTAGTAAACGGAAACGCCAAGACCAGCATTCGGCAACTCCACATCAACGATTTCCGCGCCCTGCGAAGCGTACTCTGCGATGACCTTTTCGAGAGCCGAGCGAACTTCTGCATCCAATTCCTGCGTAAACCACGCACGAGGAACACCGATACGCAATCCTTTCACACCCTTTTGTAAGTCTCGCGTGAAATCTTCTGTCGGG
The DNA here is from genome assembly GCA_963652725.1 of Bacteroidaceae bacterium. Lineage (GTDB taxonomy): Bacteria > Pseudomonadota > Gammaproteobacteria > Burkholderiales > Burkholderiaceae_F > Duodenibacillus. Next base: position 45,113 of record CAVJUW010000001.1, read on the forward strand.
GCGTTTTCGCTTGTGGAATCCCACGGCTCAAAACCGACCATGTCACCTAAGACCCAAGCAATGTCTTCAACGGTATGCGCCATAAGGCCTGCGGTATCTAAGCTTGATGCAAAAGCAATCATGCCTAAGCGACTCGGACGCCCATAGGTCGGCTTCACACCCGTGATACCGCAAAAGCTTGCAGGCTCACGAATCGATCCGCCCGTATCGGTTGCTGTGGCAATGGGAGCGAGGCCTGCGGCAACGCAACTTGCCGAGCCGCCAGAACTGCCTCCTGGCACGGCATTGGGATCCCAAGGATTAAACACTTTTCCGTAAGCGGAGTTTTCGTTAGCCGACCCCATCGCAAACTCATCGCAATTGAGTTTTCCGAGAGTGACCATTCCCGCTTCTTTTAATTTGGCTACGACTGTCGCATCAAAGGGACTCATATAGCCTTCAAGCATCTTGCTTCCTGCCGTTGAGGCCCACTCTTTTGTGACAAAGATGTCCTTATGGGCAATAGGAATGCCTGTTAAGCGAGTGGCTTTCCCTTCAGCAATTCTTTGGTCTGCTGCTGCGGCTTGCGCGAGTGTCACTTCAGGACGAACATCCAAAAAGCAATTAAGAGCCTTTTCTTTTTCCATGCGAGCCAAATACTCTTTGGCAAGCTCGAGAGCGCTCACTTCTTTTTTCTGCAAAGCACGAGACAGGTCGACTACTGTATGAAATTGACTTTCTGACATCGTTTCCTCCTACTCGACTACACGAGGAACAATGAATAAGCCCTCATAGCTTTCGGGAGCATTTTTCATGTTTTCTTCTCGGTCGTTACCAAATACGACTTTGTCTTCACGCAAGCGCTGCGTATCGTCGTGCGGATGCATCATTGGTTCGATATTGTCTGTGTCAACCGCCTGAATGCGCTCGATCATTTGGAAAATATCATTGAGTTCGCCTTGCATTTTTTTAGCTTGCTCTTGATCGATGTCGATATGAGCAAGTTCAGCAATACGATAAATGTCCTCTAAAGCAAGAGTCATAACAAAACCCATCTAATCAAAATCGTGGACAAACAAAACCCCGAGGGGTCGATTTACTCGTTTTTGACCCCTAGGTGTGTTTTCAAGCTGTAATCATAGTCCATTACCCCTGTTTTCTCAGTATTAGCGCTATCCTTTCGCCCTAAGACGCATTCCTTTTTTGCACGTTTTACGATTTTGGCTTTCTTTTGACGCCTATGACTTTTATTGGCCCAATAAAAATTCTTATCTGCTGCATTGGCGCGGGTCTTTTCCTATCGGGTTGCTCGGGACCAACGATTCTCAGTAAAGCAGGAAAGTTCTACGATAACGACGGACCTCCTGACTCGCATCACGCATTGGATTCGCAAGAAACAATTGAACTCAAAGTTGAGAAGCCCTCGAAGGCCGCAAGCCGCCCCTACACCGTGATGGGAAAGCGCTACTACCCTATGACTGGCGACAAAGAATTCACGCAAGTTGGCATCGCTAGTTGGTACGGTAAGCAGTTTCATGGTCGCAAAACAGCCATTGGCGAGCGCTACGATATGTTTGCCATGACCGCAGCCCATCCGACAATGGAACTTCCGAGTTATGCACGCGTCACAAACTTAAAAAATGGGAAAAGTGTCATTGTTCGTGTTAACGATCGAGGCCCTTTCCTTGGAGGACGCGCCATCGATATGAGTTATGCCGCAGCTGTGAAGTTGGGTTACCACAAAGCAGGAACGACACGCGTAAAAATCGAACGTATCACGCGTCGCGATATCGCTAGCGGCAAGGCCTACAGAGTTGATACGGCACCGTTAGAGAAGGCAAGCGAACCCATCGTTGTGGCTCAGGAAAGAAAAGAAGTCCCCTCTGTAACTCAAGAGAGCCTTCCTGCAATTGCTTCTGCCGCGCCACAAACCGAAGAAGCCGTTACGAATCTTTCTCAAAGCACTCCTGCGCCTGAGTCCACCTCTGGGTCTCGCCACGAAGAAGAAGCTTCACTTCCTGAGATTGACTCTGGCACGGTAACCACAGAGGAAGCTCCTGCTGAAATGGCCGATGCCACACCAGAGTCTGTGCTAGCCGAGCCAAAAGACGCTATTGGAGAGCTCTTAAATCAAGAAGAAGCCGCAGTGAGCGCAGCAGCCTCCTCTCCTACTTGGCGCGTTCAAATCGGTGCTTTCTCCAACGAAACTAACGCTCGTGAAGTGGCCGCTCACGCTGAGATGATGCTTTCCGAGCAAGAGGTTTCGCAACGCGTTGATGTGCTCCTAGATGGAAAACTCTATCGCGTCCTTATCGGCTCAGAGGAGACTCGAGAAGCCGCCCAACTCTTATCAAAGAAGATTTCCAACCTTCTTGGAACTTCTTCTTTTGTTATTCAAAGGTAATTGTTTCGTGATTACAAAAACTGACGCCAAACTCCACGCCTTGTGGGAAAACGAGACCCTCGAAGGGCTCAAAAAATTCATTTCAATAAAAAGCTTATCGCCTGACTTTGACAAAGATTGGGAAGAGCACGGTGAACTCCTTCGTTCTTTAAAGGAGGCCAAAGCCTTTGCTCAATCTATGCTACCAGAGATTCACATTGAGATTCTCGAGGCAAAAGGCAAAACGCCTCTTTTGTTTTTCGAAGTTGCCGCCACAGGCAATTCAAAAGATTGCGGAGATGTTCTTTTCTATGGTCACATGGATAAGCAACCGGCCTCAGACGATTGGAGTAACGGACGAAGCGCTTTTAGTCCATCTCTTGAAAAAGATGTTCTTTATGGGCGAGGGGCAGCCGATGACGGCTATAGCTTTTACGCGGCCATTAGCATTGCAAAAGCTTTAGAAGAAAGCGGCGTAAATCATCCTCGGCTTTTTGGTATTTTCGAAACGGCAGAAGAGTCTGGATCGGAAGATTTCCCCTTTTGGATTGCTCAATTAAGCGAGCGCTTTACTCGCGTCTCACTTGTTCTTGTTTTAGATGCGGGCTGCATCGATTACAAGCACCTTTGCATTACAACAAACTTTCGTGGCGTCCTTGGCACAACGCTTAAAGTAAGCGTCCTAGAGCACGGCGTGCATTCGGGGACGGCTTCGGGTGTCGTGCCCGACTCTTTTATGATTGCTCGAAGCCTTCTTGATCGCATCGAAGATAGCCGCACAGGAAAACTCTTGAATAACGCGTTTTATGCAGCAGAGATCCCTCCTGCCCGCACAAGACAAATTCAGGAAAAAGCGCAGGTCATTTGCGGCTTAGAAAACGACTTTCCATGGATTGATAAGCCTGTGATGCGAACCGCAAACACCGAAGAGGCACTGTTGGCTCAGACCTGGTTGCCGCAGTTAGCTGTCATTGGCGCTGGAGGGCTTCCAGCCATTGGAGAAGGCGGTAACGTTTTACGCTCTGATACGTCTTTACGGCTTTCGATTCGTCTTCCGCCAACCGTTGATCCTCTTGTCGCACAGAAAGACTTAGAGAAAACGCTTCTTGCCGATCCCCCGTTTGGCGCAAAAGTCGAGCTCCTTGGTACCTATTCTTTTAAAGGCTGGGACGCGCCAGCTGAGGCCGATTGGTTTAGCCAAATCGTCAAAGACGCAAGTATCGAGGTTTTTGATGCGCCTGCTATCTATTCTGGCGAAGGCGGTTCTTTGTCGATTTTCGATACGCTCGAGGCAGCATGCCCTGCGGCACAGTTCTTACTCACAGGTGTTCTCGGGCCCCACTCCAATGCGCACGGACCCGATGAAGCTTTGCATTTAGAGTATGTTGAAAACTTGTGCCGAGCCCTTGCTCGCATTGTTTCTCGTCTTCCTTAAGAGGCAAAAGCCATGCGTAGAGATCTTGTTACCCAAGTCATTCTCGATTACGGCGAATTTCAAGAAGATTTTGCAACGCCTCATGAGGCAGAGACTTTTCTTAACACAAATGTCGATGAGCTCGGGATTCCGAGTGATGCCTGGCTTGAAGACCTACGAGGCAATCTCAAGTGGCGCTATGACATCCTTGATGATGGCTCAGGACTTTTTCGCTTAGTGGAACGAGCCGTAACAACAAATCGGCTCATCCGCAACCCGTCTAACTAGTCTGTAAAATGGACAACTCCGTTTTCTTTTTATTGCGCTTAACGTTATGAAAACTGCAATTACTCCAAAAGAATCCGCTACTTCGCAGACCGCACGCGTTCGTGAGATTCCATATAACTACACGTCTTTTTCTGATAAGGAAATTGTGATTCGCCTTCTTGGAAAAGACAGTTGGTCATTATTAGCGAGTCTTCGATCTTTAACGCGAACAGGTCAGTCAGCTCGGATGCTTTTTGAAGTGCTTGGAGACATTTGGGTTGTCCAAAGAAATCCCTATCTTCAAGAAGATCTTCTTAAAGATAAAAGAAGACGGCAGCTCTTAGTTGAAGCCTTGCGCCATCGTCTCACAGAAATGAATAAACGACGCATGGCAGACAAAAGCGGGGACGCTGAAGTCGGTAAGCTCATCGACAAGGCCTCCGTTGCAGTCGATAAGTTTGAAAAAAGCTTTTCTGAAACCCTTAAGTTACGCGCACGCGTCGTTCGTCGTCTAAAGAAAATTACACACAAAGACAACATTCGCTTCGATCCCTTTACGCGTGTTTCTCATGTCACAGACGCCACAGACTGGCGTATCGAGTATCCCTTTGTTGTTTTAACTCCCGATAGCGAATCTGAGATTCCTGGCATTGTTCGCGCCTGTATCGATTTAGGTCTCGTTATCATCCCGCGCGGAGGTGGCACGGGCTACACGGGAGGAGCTGTGCCGATGAGTGCCTTAAGCGCAGTCATTAACACAGAAAAACTCGACTACGTTGGGCCGGTTTTCGAAGAAACGCTTCCGGGGCTTAACACAACGACTTCCGTGATTAGTACGGGCTCTGGCGCGATAACGCGTCGCGTGATGCAAGCGGCATCTGCTGCAGGACTGGTTTTCTCTGTCGACCCGGCTAGCGCTGATAGCTCAACGATTGGCGGAAACATCAGTGAAAACTCTGGCGGCAAAAAAGCCTGTCTTTGGGGAACAGCCGTTGATAATTTGGCAAGCTATCGCTTAGTCAATCCTTCTGGCAACTGGGTTGAAGTTGTGCGCTTAAATCACAACTTAGACAAAATCCACAAGCAAAAGACTGTCACGTGGGAAATCACGACAAAAGACGGCCTTGAGCCAGATCCTGCGAAAGCGAATGTTCTTAAAAAAGAACTTCTCACCATCCCTGGCTCGACATTTAGAAAAGCCGGCCTCGGAAAAGACGTTTCCAATAAATTCTTAGGTGGACTCCCAGGCGTTCAAAAGGAAGGTTGCGACGGATTAATTACCTCAGCAACTTGGATTTTGCATCGCATGCCAAAACTAGGCCGCACGGTTTGTTTGGAGTTTTTCGGTGCTGCAAGCGAGGCCGGTCCCGCTATTGTTGGCATCACAAAGCTACTTGATTCCCATCCCGAAGGTTGCATGCTCGCTGGTCTCGAACACATGGACGACAGGTATTTGCATGCGGTTGGGTATCCTCCAAAAACACAGCGCTCGGAATTTCCGAAGATGGTTCTTGTCGGAGACATCGTTGGAGACGATGATGCGGCGCTTGACAGAATCTGCAAACAAGTCGTTGCCCTCTGTAAAGATCATAACGGCGAAGGCTATATTGCAAAAACACCAGAAAAGCGCTTCCAGTTTTGGAATGAACGTAGCCGCACCGCTGCCATTAGTGCACACACCAACGCCTTTAAGCTCAATGAAGACGTTGTGATTCCTCTTGAGAAAATCGGCGAATACACAATCATCTGCGAGCGTTTCAATATCGAGTGCTCGATTAAAAACAAGCTTCAGATGCTTGATGCAACGTATGCCCTACTCAAAAATAAGATTCCCGCCTCCTTAAGCTCAGAAGACGAATCCAAAGAGGGTCTACTCAACGAGTCGCTCCCGAAAGCGCTTTCCCTCTTAACTGAAGTTCATGACCGCTGGACATACATCTTAGAAAATCTTGATGAGCCTCTTAAGTACGCGATTGTGAAGTTGCGTCCCCTTGGCGTAAAACTCTCAGCGGCACGCACGAAACCTTATGGGGCAGATGGCACACTCTTTAATGTTGTCTACGACAGAGTCCTTCGCATTTCTTGGCACACTGAGGTTCGTGAAAAACTCGTTCGTCTTTTCCCGGCCAATATTTTTGAAGAACTCATCGAAAAAATCGATGCTGTTCACGACAAGATTCTTCGTGGTCGCGTGTTTATTGCTCTACATATGCACGCAGGCGACGGTAACGTCCATACGAACGTGCCACTGAATTCCGATAACTACGAGATGATGCAGCTTGGCGAAAAAGCCATCGACCTTGTGATGAATGCTGCGAAAAAACTCGGCGGATCAATCACAGGCGAACACGGTATTGGATTAACAAAGATTGCCTTTATCGACGAAAAAGAGTTGCAGCCTTTCTATGCCTATCTCGACCGAGTCGACCCTCAACGGCATTTCAACGCAGGTAAGCTTCGTAAAGAAAGCGGGCTAGAAAACGCCTACACGCCAAGCTTTAATTTACTTGGCGCGGAATCGCTTTTGATGCAGCAAAATCAAATCAAGTCCATTAGCGACGCGATTAAGAACTGCTTACGCTGCGGCAAATGTAAACCGCGTTGCACCACGCACGTTCCACGCGCCAATCTTTTGTATTCGCCAAGAAATAAGATTCTTGCCACATCTTTACTCATTGAGGCTTTCCTTTACGAAGAGCAGACGCGACGCGGCTTAAGCCAACGTCACCTTGAAGCAATCGAAGACCTCTCTGACCACTGCACACTTTGCATGAAGTGCCGCCCCGTGTGCCCGGTGAAAATTAACTTTGGCGAAGTCACGATTCTCATGCGAGATCTCTTACATGACTCGGGACTTAAACACCTGCAGCCAGCGAAAGCCGCTGGTATGGCCTTTTTGAATCTTCAGAACCCAACGGCAATCGAAGCGACAAGAAAGGCATTAATCCAGTTTGGCTTTAGCGCTCAACGTAATGCCAATCGCTTGCTCACAGCAGCGATTCAACCCGCTTTAAAACGGCCGCCAAACACAACAGGCAAACAGCCCTTTGTTGAGCAAGTGATCACTCTTGTTAATCGCAAGTTACCAAAGCCGCGCATGAAGCAAACGCTTCGCTCTGCATTGGGTCTAACGGACACAACAAGCGTTCCGATTATTCGTAAGCCTGAGGCAACAAATTCAGAAGCCGTTTTGTATTTCCCTGGATGCGGAAACGACCGCTTATTCCCTGAAGTCGGTATTGCGACATTGGCCCTACTTTACGAAAATAACATTCAAACGGTATTGCCTCCGCGCTATATGTGCTGCGGCTATCCACAAAAGGGAAATGGTCAAGGCTCATTGGCTAATAAGCTTGTCACGGAAAACCGTGTTCTCTTTCATCGCATCGCCAACACCCTTAACTACTTAGACATTAAGACTGTTGTCGTAAGCTGTGGTACATGCTTAAAGCAATTAAGAGACTATCACTTCGAAGAGATTTTCCCAGGGTGCCGTCTTGTTGACATCCACGAATACTTGGCAGAAAAAGGCTTCTCTGTCGCAGGCGATGATTCGACCCGTTACATGTATCACGACCCGTGCCACACGCCATTTTCTGTGAGTAAACCCGCAGATCTTGTCAATAAGCTTCTGCCGCCTTCTGATGGAAGTCGCATTCTGAAAACCGATTTCTGTTGCGGCGAATCAGGAACTTTTGCTGTGGGTCGCCCCGATATTGCAACGCAAGTGCGCTTTAGAAAAGAAGAGAACATCCTTCAGACTCGAGCCGAACTCACAAAAGATAACTTTGAAGGCAACATTCGGATTCTTACAACCTGCCCTGGGTGCTTCCAAGGCATGAGTCGCTACTCACAGTCTACTAAGACAAGCGCCGAATTCCTTGTTGTCGAATTGGCTAAGAGAAAACTCGGCAAACACTGGCTCAAGGAGTTCCTTAGCCTAGTTAAAAAAGAAGGTATCGAAAACGTTTTGGTTTAGTTTGCGGAAAAAAACGCTAAGAGGCGCAATGTTTGCGCCTCTTTTACGAAAAAAAATGACTTGCGAATTTTGTGAATTGTGTGTGCGTCCGAACTCAAGAGAAATCTGGCACGACGATTTCCTTTATGTCATTGACGCATCAAGTCAGGAACTGCCTGGCTACATTCGGGTTGTTTTAAATCGCCACGTCAAAGAGATGACAGATCTCTCTGAGGAAGAAAAGCACCACCTTATGGATGTCGTTTTCTTTGTCGAGTCGACGATGCGTGCGTATTTAAAGCCAGAGAAAGTTAACCTCGCAGAATTTGGCAATATGACGCCACACCTACATTGGCACGTTATTGCGCGCTTTGCAGATGATGCGTATTTCCCAGAAGCTATTTGGGCAGGAAAAGTGCGTACGACTTCTCAGGAAACCTTAAGTTCCCGTCACGCAGACGCAGAAAAGTTTCTTAAAGATTTACCCAATCTTTTAAGTAAGCGATTTGCCCATTAGGGCTTTGGGCACTCTTGAAACGTTGTGGCTGGATACTCTTTTGATAGACGTAAGAGTTTTTGTGCCTCTGCCTTTTCAAGCGCTTGGAAAATAAGATTGACTCGGCCTGAAGGCTCTCCAAGTCGCTTTACAACGCGAATGCCAGAAATCTCCGGGGCTTTCCCTGATTCGATATAGGCAGCGGCTTGCTGCTCGTTATCGAATTCAGCGATTTCTAATCCTGGCGCTAAAACACCTCTTTGGATGGGACGGACCCTTTTGTAGCCCTGCTGCCGAAGTTGCTTAGCGAAGGCTCGAAGCGAGGTTAGATTCTCTAAGGGGCCCAAAAAGACAATGTATTTTTCTGGAAGAAACTCATCGCTAATTGTCACGCTTTGATCAAGGCCCCATTGGCGCAAGCTCGGAGCAATTCTCTTTGTCGTTGCTCCAGAAAACGGCCCCCAAACGTAGCAACGTTTTTGGTCGCTGTTTTCGCCTAAAAGCGTCTCGCCTTCCAAAATCGCTCCATGGGTTTCTCTCGCCTTTTCTCGCCCTTCTAAATTGACCTTTGTTTCAAGGGGAACTGTTAACGTGGCAATTTCTCCAGCATCTTGCCTATCGATGTAAACAAGATAGCCTCCCATAAAGATGAGTACGATTGAGAAAATCCACGCTAAAACTTTCATCACTACCCTTTTAACTTAATCGTGCACGAAGAGCTAAGCCATGCAAAACAAGATTGTGCATTTGCACCGCATTCGGGAATGCCTTCGTAATGTATGGAGCCATTAAGGGAGCAGCGCCGCCGGCGAAAACAATGCGAGGTTCAAATCCCTTTTCACGGATAGCTCGCCGCGCTAATTCAAAAACGCCAAGATGCGCCTCAATAATTCCTGTACTAATCGCATCGACCGTGTTTAAAGGAAAAGCGACGCTCTCTCCGACTTTCTCATAGCGGCATTGCGTTGCACTCGTTAAGGCAGAAACCATCAATGAAGGACCAGCCAAAATGCGTCCGCCGAGAAATTGCATTCCTTTTTCTGTCGGGATAACCGTATCCACTGTTGTAGCGGTCCCCAATTGCGCGACAAGAAGAGCCTCATTTGGAAATAAACTTGCCGCACCAATTGCAGCGTGCCACCTATCGCTACCGAGCTGGTGAACATTGCTATAGGCATTCTCTAAAAAGAAGGGACCTTCAAAGGTTTTTTCTGACTGCAGCCACTCCCAATTAATTTGGCAGCGATTAAAAAATTTCGTAAGCGACAAAGCAAGCGCTTCGCTTGAAACCATGCAGCCAAAAACACGTGTTGGGTTTAAATCCATCCACGTGCGAAGCAATTCTTCAGAAACCGCTGTGGCTCCTGAATGCACATACGTGTGCGGATTCCCAGGATCTTCAGATGTCGACCACTTCAGTGCCGTATTACCCAAATCAACCAATAAAATCGTCACAATTTCTTCCCTACTTAAGCGCCACTGACTGTGACATCCGAAAAGGAAATGCATTGTCCTTCTTTCTCAAGAAGTAAATGAGCTTGCGCATCAATTCCTTTTTCAATACCTTTAATGCTATTGCCAGCGGCGTCAACGACACAGACGCTTTTACCGTAAAGCGCGTCGTGTTCTTTCCAAAGAAAAGTAAGCTCTGCGAGCTTTTCGGCTGAAAAACTCGCCACTGCTCGAACAATCGTTTGAACCATATCGGCGCAAAGGGAGATTTTATTCGTTCCCGCAAGGCATAAATAGGCACGCTCTGGGTTCTTCCCCTTAAGATTTACCCCAACACCGATAACGAGCCCTGTTTGCTCCGTTGGCGTTTGAACAGTCTCACAAAGAATTCCTGCGAGTTTTTTTCCGTTAATCCAAAGATCATTGGGCCATTTCACTTGCACCGCGCAATCAATCTTTTGAAAGAGCTTCATTAAATGCCAGCCCAAAAAAGGCATCATCTCAGGCTTAACACTCTTAACGCAAAGTCCAACACTCATCAAAAGAGCATCTTCTTCGTTTTCCCAGACTCTCCCTCGTGTACCTCGTCCTTTTGTTTGCCTATTGGCGACTCGAACCACGATTTGCGCTCTTTTCGATTCTTTTAATCTTTCTTTGACATCGTCGTTTGTGCTCGCTGTGCAATCAACCCAGCCAACATCGATGTCTGTCCCAAGGAGTTTTTTGAGTGCTTCTTCGGCGTTTGTCATGTTTCTTTTTCTTACCTTTAGCGCAGTGCAATCTTAAGGCGTTGTGTTGCTAAAAACCTTAGAATGGCGCCATGTTAAGAAAATTTCTTTTCTCTTGTTTAGCGCTTTTTTTCTTCGCACTTTCCCCTTTTGTGTGTGCAACAACTCAGATTGAAGCACCGATTGCAGCTTTAATCGATGGGGAAAGCGGTGCTTTTATCTTCGAGAAAAACTCTCATACGATAGTCAATCCTGAAGATTTGACGTGTCTTATGTCGCTATACACAGCACTGAAACTTTCAGGGAGTCCCAATCAATTACAGTCTGTTGTCACTGTCGACTTCGAAAACGCCAAAAAAATTTCTCCTTCTCGAAGAATTTATCTTGCCACGGGAATGAAAGTGCCACTTACGACGCTACTGCGTTCAATCGCAGTGATTGGCGCAGAAGACTCGACTTTAGCAGTGGCTCAGTTTCTTTGCGGTTCCTATCAAGCCTTTGTCGAGAAAATGAACTTTTATGCCAAAGAAATTGGTATGAAAGATTCTCTTTTTACGTTTCCGATTTCCTCTCCTAATCAGACAACGTCTGCTTATGACTTGGCCCTCTTAGCCAATCAAATTCGTACCGAGTTTCCCGCCGCTTTTGCCTGGTTTTCAGAAACGGAGTTTTCCTTTGCGGGTCACACACAAAAAAATGGCAACCTTTCTTTGTGGAAGAGTTCGAGTATCAACGGCGTCATGGCCTCAAGCTCGAATTTGAATGTGATCTCCTCATGGCTAAGCACAGAAAGCAATAAAGCGATTCCTCGCTCTTTGATTAGCGTTATTTTGCATGGGAAAAACCGCGAAAAAACCATCGATGAGTCGTTTAATCTCTTGCGTCATGGATGGATTAATTACGAAACCATCAAACTCTTTGACGATAAAGCAACGATTGCTCGCTTGGATGTTGTCAAAGGAAATCGCGATAAATTAGAGGTGGGCTTTTCGCGCGCAATCTGGGTTACAGTGCCACATAAACTGCTTGTTGCACGCGGCACGGGTGGCTTTTCAACACAAGTGGTTTATATGCATCCGCTTGTTGCCCCCATCAAAGAAGGCTCTCTTGTTGGAACCCTTAATGTCACATTCGAGCAGCAACACATTGCCTCTTTTCCGTTGTATGCTAAACACGATATCGGTTTGGGCGGTTTCATTAGCCGTTTAGTTGATACGGTGCGGCTCAAAACCGAAGAACGTTATGATTCCAAAAAATGACTATGGATTCTGAAAAAAAAGAAGACTCTCTTATCGAGTTCCCTGCGCTTTTCCCGATTAAAGTCATCGGCAATAACACAGAATCATTTCCTCAAGAAGTGATTGCTGCTATCGGTTCCGTTTATCCAGATTTCTCACCAACCTCTCTTGCCTCAGAGTATTCCAAAAATAAGAAATACATCTCTTTAACGGCAACTGTTTTTGTCACCTCTCAAGAGCAACTCGATGCGATTTATCGCGCCATCACAGCGTTAGAAAATGCTAAGTTCGTGCTATGAGTCCAACTGAGGTTAAAAAGAATTCTCTTGCTGCTTGGCTTATGTGTTCACGCCCAAAAACATGGGCCATTGCTCTTTGTCCAGTTTTTGTCGGGCTCGCTATTTCATTTTGGGAACTTCATAGCATCCATTGGACGGTTGCTCTTGCAACAGCACTTTTATCGATTCTGATGCAGGCAATCACCAATATGGAAAACGATGCGGCCTACACAAAAAGAAAAGCCGAGAGAAAAGACCGTAAGGGACTACCTCGAGCCACGTCTCTTGGACTACTCAAAGTTGAAACCGTCGAAAAAGCAATCCTTTTCTTAGCCTTCCTTGTTGTACTTGATACGCTTTATCTTTTGTATCAAGGCGGGTGGGTTATTGTGGTTATCAGCCTTTGCTCTGTTGTCGCAGCCTACGTTTATATGGGTGGCCCCAAACCCTTGGCCTATACCCCTTTAAGTGAACTTGTCTGCTTTATCTTTTTTGGTCTCGTTGCTGTCTGCGGAACGGTTTATCTACAAACGAAAAGCTTTTCGCTTTTTTCTTTTCTCGCTGGATGCGCTGTCGGTTTTCTCGCTACAGCTGTCCTTGTTGTCAATAACTATCGCGATGTTGCTCACGACGCCTCTATCAATCGTACAACGCTTGCTGTCGTGTTAGGTGAAAAACATACCGCCCTTCTTTATAGCGCCCTTATTTATGCGCCTCTTGCAGTATGCCTACTCTTAGTTGCGCTCGATATTTCTTTATGGCCTATTCTTGGTACGTTTGTCTTTTTCTTACAGAATAAAAAATTGAGTTGCCAGTTACGGCAACTCAAAGGCAATGACTTAAATGCAGTCCTCTTTGCGACAGTCAAGCTTGAACTGCGGTTTTCTCTTCTTTTTTCTTTCCTTGTTATCGCCGCGTTCTTTTTGCAATAAAGCTTAGGACTCTTCAGCCGCTTTATTTTTCTTTTGCTCTTCAATTAAGCGCATGCGCTCTTGAATTTCTTTTTCCGTTACGATTTCCACGCAAGAGACAACACGTGTGACGCCAGAGGTCTGCGCTGCGATTTGGCAAACTCGCTTATTTTCTTGCGCGGTGAGCATGCCAATTAAATAAACAATGCCTCTATCGACAGCGACTTTCATTTGATTGAGTTCAACGTTTTGATTGCCGATGATCTTGGCACGAACTTTCGTCGCAATTGTTGAATCGCTCATACGCTCAAAGACACTGGCGTTTTTCTGTACACGAAGTTCGTTAATCACTTCTCGAACATCGGTGTTGGACACGGCAACCTTCGATGCGAGTGCTTTGGCTGATTCGCTTGCAATTTCACCGGTTAACAGCACACGACGGTTGTACGCTGTCACGGTGATGTGACTGTCGACATCTTTACCGAGCTTTTGATCGATTTCATAGGAAATCTTCTTTTCCAAAAGCTTGTCGTCAACAATAGTTCCCGTTGTTCTGCGATCAACAATCGTTCCAACTGCTGTTGTCGTTGCATATGTGGCGCCGCCGATGGCAACGGCCGTACAGCCACTGACAAGAACGCTTCCCATAATGCATGTCATCGCAATCACTACTGTTTGTTTTTTCATATGTGCTTCTCTTTTTGAATATCTTTGTGTTTTGTCTGTGGATATCTTTTCCTTTTTCACACCCTGATTCTTACTTTTCTCTTGAGGCGTTTTCTTTTCACAGTTTCTCGTGAGTTTTCCACGCTTTTTCCTCAGGGTTTTCCAAAAGGTTTTCCACTAACTTTTTCTTTGGTTCTCTGAATCTTTTTCTCGTTTTCCACAGGAATTTGTGGTTCTATTGTTATTACTGCTATTTTATTTATTCAAAAATCAAAATAAGTACTACCCGGGAAGATTTCTCACCCCAAAGGGAATTAAAACACTCGGGATCTTACTTTTTGTGCCTTCTAAATGACGAATTTGATCATCAAAAAAGATATGCGGACGAAATGCCTCTAAAACGCCTTCTTTGGAGTTTCCATCCAATAAAAAGAGTTCAGCAGCTCTCATCCCAAAAGACTTCAATGTCGTAATAAGGCGCTGCTCACTTGGAGCACCTCGTGCTGTCACAATCGCAACGCGAATATTGGGTTTGTAATAAGGATTTCCTTTGGAGCGTTGTTCATCTAATTCTTGAAAACGAGCAAGTTTTTTAAAAAGTTGATGAAGGGGTCCTGGAGAATGCGGTGTCCCTTTTTTTTCTTGCTCTAAACGCTCGAAACCTTCGATACCTTTTTCTTTGTAAGCTTTTTCCGATTCATCGTCAATGATGACGCCATCGAAGTCAAAGGCAATACGAAGTTCTTGCTCTTTTTCGATTTTATTAGGGTGAATATCTGTTGGTAAAACAAGGCCAGCGGGAAGCCCGAGATGAATCGCTTTTGTGACGTTTTCTTTGTTTGCGCTTAAAAAGAGAGAAGCGTTAAATGCGGCTAAATACGGAAACGTCGATTGGCCTGATGTGAAAGCTCCTGCCTTAATCGGGAGTCCATAGTGACGACACGAAGAAAAGAAACGCTGCCCAGTTTCAGGAGAGTTTCTACTGATGACAATCACTTTAAAGGAGTCCGATCCAAAGATCTCATTGAGAAATAGAAGTCTTTGGACAAAAGGAAAAGCAACACCAGGCTTTAAAGGGTCGTCTTTATGCTCTGTTTGATATTTTCGGTACGCATCGATTCCTTTATTCTCAAAGAGAGCATGTTCCTTTTCTAAATCGAACAAGGCTCTTGAGGAAACTGCGACGACAAGTTGCTCGTTGTTCGATGCCATAGGCTTTAACTCCGCTAAATATCGATATTGGCTGCAAAAAGTGCGTTTTCTTCAATAAAGGCACGACGCGGTTCGACCTCATCACCCATTAACATCGAGAAGATGTCATCGGCTTTGCTCGCATCCTCTAAACGTACACGCAGTAAGCGTCGTGTCTGAGGATTCATCGTCGTCTCAAAGAGCTCCTCAGAGTTCATTTCCCCTAGCCCTTTGTAGCGCTGCTTTCTCACACCACTTTCTGCTTGAGAAAGTAACCAATGCACGGCTTCACCAAAGTTCTTAATAGCCTGAGAACTATCGGCACGAACAACACGTGCTCCGTCTTTAATGAGCCCTTTAAGGACGCTAGCCGCTTGCGTAAGAGTTGCGTAGTCCTTTGAGCGCAAGAAATCTGGCGTGATGTAGGTGTGGTGCGTGTTGCCGTAAATATGGTGACTGATGCAAATCTGCCAGTATTGCTTTGCTTCGTTAAATTGCGCTTTCGTGGTGATTTCAGGATCACGCATTTCAGCAGCAAGCGCTTGAGCACTTACTGAAGCCTGATTTTCATCGGCTAGAGCAATAGAAACACCTGAAGAGATTGCTAGAAGCGCAGCTCGATCGATGACTTGACTTAAGCGATCGATTGTTGCTTTGGATTGCTCAAACTCTGTGATAAGTTTTTCTAAGTCCGTGCCGCGAATACCAACGCCGGCATTGAAATCGGCTTCCGAGCAAAAGAGTGTTGCATCCTTTAAAGCGATATCCAATAGATATCGCGCCATCTCTTCATCGTCTTTGATGTAGATCTTTTTCTCAACGTTATTCTTGTCGCGACCGCCTGTGAAGATACCGTACAAAGGAGGCTGGGCAATATAGACGTGCCCTCCTTCGATTAGTTGCGGCATCTGACGATAAAAGAACGTCAATAAAAGTGTGCGGATATGCGCGCCATCAACGTCAGCATCGGTCATCAGAATGATGCGGTGATAACGCAATTTTTCTAAAGAGAAATCGTTTTTAAGCTGTGTCCCGAGAGCAAGAACAAGTGTCTTGATTTGCTCGCTATCGAGTAATTTATCGACAGAGGCTTTTTCAACGTTAAGAATTTTGCCTCGTAAGGGAAGAATCGCTTGGTATTCGCGATCACGCCCAGTTTTCGCAGATCCTCCAGCGCTATCGCCCTCGACAAGGAAGACTTCGCTAGCAGCAGGGTCCTTACTTGAGCAATCGGCTAATTTTCCAGGAAGGCCCCCTCCGAAGATTTGCTTACGCGTCACTTCTCGGGCTTTACGAGCGGCTTCTCTTGCGCGAGCGGCGCCAACGATCTTATTGCAAATGCCTTTAGCTTGATCGGGATGCTCTTCAAGATAGGTTGTCAAGCCATCGCTAACTGCTGCGTAAACCGCAGGCTGCACTTCGCTTGTCACAAGCTTATCTTTTGTCTGAGAGCTAAAGGAAGGTTGAGGCACTTTCACAGAAAGCACACAGGTCAAACCTTCACGCATATCTTCGCCTGTGATTTCAAACTTGTCGGTCTTTTTAAGAATATCGTTATTGGCGATGTAATTCTTAAAGACTTGCGTCATCGCGTTGCGAAGTCCAGTGACGTGAGTGCCTCCATCGCGCTGCGGAATATTGTTTGTGTACGCAGCAAGCGATTCGTTATAAGAATCGTTCCACTGGAAAGCGGCTTCAACGTAGACAGGAATCTCCTTAGAACTATCTTTTGAAGACTTCTGCTGAACGGTGCGCTGGATATAAATCGGATCTTTATGAATCGGCGTACGTGTCGTGTTCTTAAAGAGCACAAAAGAGCGCACCCCTCCTTCACTTTCAAGTCGTACGTGCTTAGCAGTTCTTTCGTCTGTTAACTCGATATCAACGCCAGAATTTAAGTACGAAAGCTCTCTTAATCGTGTCAAGAGCGTGTCGTAATTGAATTCAGTAATCGGTGTGAAAATCTCCGGATCCGGTAAAAAATGCACTTCTGTGCCGCGCTTTGTGGTTTCTCCAAGATCTTTCATTGGAGAAATTTGATACGTCGCGCCCGTTACAGAATCGGTTTTTGTCTCAATGACGCGATCGATGACATTGCCATGCTCAAAGCGAAGCGATTTACTGCGTCCGTCACGGTGAACCACGAGTTCTAACCAAGAGGCTAAAGCGTTTACGCAAGAGACACCGACGCCGTGTAAGCCACCGGAAATCTTATAGCCATTATCATCGAACTTTCCGCCAGCGTGCAATTCAGTCAGAGCAATCTCTGCTGCGGAGCGCTTGGGCTTATGTTTATCGTCAAGCTTAACAGCAGTCGGGATACCGCGACCGTCATCGATGACAGTCACAGAATTATCCATGTGGATTGTCACAAAGATATTCTTAGCGAATCCTGCCATCGCTTCATCGATGGAGTTGTCGACAACCTCGTAGACAAGATGATGCAGGCCCGAACCATCGGACGTGTCTCCGATATACATTCCTGGCCGTTTACGAACCGCTTCTAATCCTTCGAGAATTTTGATGTTTGTTTCGTTGTAGGTCGAAGACTCTTGTGTTGCTTTCTGTTCTTTCTCGTCCATTTTGTCGACGTTAATTTGTGAGTAAATCGATAAAAATTAAACTCGAAACGCCAACAGAGAAAATCCTTTTGTTGGCGTTTCAAGATAAACCTAAAAAGAGTTCATTAGATGCGCATTGGCATCAGAACATAGCGGAACTGCTCGCTCTCGGGCATCGTAAGAAGCGAGGCTCCATGCGAAGACGAGAAGGAGAAACGAACGTCCGTATTTCTTAGGTTATTTAATACATCAAGTAGGTAAGTGACATTAAATCCAAGGTCAAGTTCTTCACCGTTGTAGTCGATGTCGATTGTTTCAATCGCTTCTTCCATATCGGAGTTGACGCTTTGAATTTGAAGTTTCCCATTGGAGACTAACCAACGTAAACCTTTGAATTTTTCATTGGCGAGAATGGCAACGCGGCGCAAGGCACCAATCAATTTTTCACGGTTTACCAGGAACATCTTGTCGTTACTTGTTGGGATAACACGCGTGTAGTCGGGATACTTGCCGTTAATGAGTTTGGCGATAAATTCAATATCACCAAAGCAGAACTTCGCATGCTCTTCACCGATTTCAATATTGACAAGTTCGTCCGTATCAGGAAGAAGCTTCATGAGCTGCAAAACAGCTTTGCGCGGAAGAATCACTTCAAACGGCGTATCAATAGCGACTTCGCAATTGACTTCGCAGCAAGCTAAACGGTGCCCGTCAGTGGAAACTGTGCGAACAAACTTCGGATCGACAACAAGGAGTAATCCGTTTAAGTAATAACGGATGTCTTGCTGAGCCATTGCAAAATGCACCATCTGAAGAAGGTATTTCAGAGCAGAGGCTGGCATCTGAAATTTCTTTCCAGCGACGATTGCTGGAAGTGACGGATATTCTTCGGCGTTGAGTTGAGCGAGAGCAAAACGTCCTGTTTGAGCATGAAGGACAACTTTTTTGCCTTCGATGTCAACGGAAATAGCTTCCTCGGATTTCGGAAGAGCTGTCAAGATGGAAATAAACTTTGAAGCCGGTATCGTGGTCTTAACAGGTTCTGTACCAAAACCAATCTTGGCGTGAGTTTTAATTTGAATATCTAAGTCTGTTGTCGTGAAGGTGAGGTTATCGCCCTCTTTTTCGACAAGAATATTGGCAAGAATCGGAAGTGTCTGACGACCTTCAATGATTCCTCCAACAACAGACAAGGGTTTAAGAAGCGCCTCACGCCCACACTCAATAAATTGCATAAAAAAAGCCTCCGAATCAACCGTTCTATCAGCGTGTTTTTCTCCCTTAATTCTATAGAAAAAAAAGACTTTTTGAACGGAAATTCGGGGTGCTTTTTTAGCTCTTGATGCGCTGTTCTAAAAGGTGAATATCGTTACGTAGTTCGCTGTCGGTTGAGAGCGACGAGGCGATCTTTCGGCAGGCATACAAAACGGTCGTGTGATCCTTGCCGCCAAACATGGCACCAATCTCAGGCAGGCTCTTTTGTGTGAGTTCTTTAGCTAGGTACATCGCCACTTGACGGGCATGAGAAACAGAGGCGATTCTCTTTTTTGAAAGTAAATCAACCTGTTTTACCTTAAAGTGCTCGCAAACAAGCTGTTGAATTGTCTCGACCGTGACAGGAATCGATGTTGAGTGGAAGATATCCTTTAAGGCCTCAAAAACGCTTTGCATCGTCACAGGGACCTTATGAAAGTTCGTGTAGGCCAAAATCTGCTGCACAGCGCCTTCGAGCTCACGAACGTTACTGCGTAGCCTTTTGGCGATTTCTTCGGCGACATTGGTTGGCATCGATATCCCAGAGCGCTCAGCCTTATTAAGAAGAATCTGAACACGCATTTCCAATTCTGGGGGTTCAACTTCAACAGTAATTCCTTGAGTTAAGCGGCTTAAAAGGCGTTCCTGCAATTCCTTGAGGTCTCTCGGGTACGTATCGCTTGTCATCACGATTTGTTTGCCGTGCGGCACCATGTGCTCGAAGACCTGAAAGAAGCTTGCCTGCGTACCTTTTCTGTTAGAAAATCCTTGAATATCATCAATAAGGAGCATGTCAAGGTTCTGATACCGTTGCTCGAAATGACGGATTTCTGTGTAGTAACGTGCAGGATCGGCGTTTAGTAAACGCATCACTCCTGTGTATTCCTCAAGGTACTGCTGCGCGGAGATGCAAAGAACTCTGTGAAAGGGGTTGTTCTTTAAGAACTGATGGCCAATCGCGTGCATTAGGTGCGTTTTGCCAAGACCCACACCGCCATAGATAATCAAAGGGTTATAAAGGGGCTTCCCCGTATTGTTGGCAACCTGCATTGCCGCCGCATACGCCATTTGATTGGCTTTACCTTGAACAATGTTTTCAAAGGTTAATTCAGGTAAAAGTCCTGATTTATCTTGTGTTTTTTCTCGCTCTGCCGCGTTTTTTGCCTTGATTGTTTCTTGAGGCGAAGCCGTGGGTTGTTCGATAGGCTTTGCTAGTACACCCCAAGTTAGGGTAACGGGGTGCCCTGCAACAGAGCTAACAACTTCTGTAAGCAATGAAGCGTACGCGGATTTAAGAGCCGTCAGTTTTGCACTTGAAGCGGCTAAGATTTTTAATTCGTTTTTCAATAAAAGAGCACTGTCGTCTGCTTGCAGTTGAGAAAACCAGGTATGAAAAAGCTCGGGAGTCACCTCCTCGCGAAGCTTATCTAGACAGTGTGACCAAAACTCAGACATCATAAAAATAAAGACAAAACCAAGTAGGCACAAACGCCATGTTTGCGCCGAAAAATTTGTAACACGATGAGAATCGTTCGAGGATTTTATAGAGGAGAAAAAAAGTTATCCACAGGCTTTTTGCTTGAAAAATAGTACAAAACAAAAGACGGGTACAACGCTTTGCGGATCGCAAGCTGTAAGTGCACAAAATCTTGGGATAAGAAAAATATTGAGCGTAAAAATTGAGCCGAACTCCCCTCTTTGTTTCAGATTTCTTGGTGCTTTACATTGACAAATCTAGGCTTAATAGAGTGTAATATGCGCTTTTCACAGGGGGCGACACTCGAGCAATCGATTGTCGCGTGGGGTATTTTGCCTCTGAACCTTTAAGAAAGATTTCACGATTTCAGAAAACCACACGTGAGTTTTCTGATGGTGTTTTGTATTTTTTATTTATAAATCAGGAAATAATTAATTATGGCTACCAAGCGTACATATCAACCTTCCAAGGTCAAGCGCGCACGCACGCACGGCTTTTTGGTTCGTTCTCGCACTCGTGGTGGACGTCTCGTTTTGGCTCGACGTCGTGCCAAGGGTCGGCATAAGCTGGCTCTCTAGGTGTTGATTTAATGCCGGATTTAGGGAGTAAGCCGGATAATTCGAAATCGACTCGACGAAAAAAATTTCCGAAATCGTCGAGGATTCTTCGACCTGAGGATTTTGGTTTAGTTTTACGTTCACCTACACCTGGGTTGCGATTTCGAAGAGAAGACATCTCACTTGCAGCACGCCTGACAAAAGAGCCTGGACGGGTTCGAATTGGTCTCACAGTGGGTAAGCACAATGTGGCTCGAGCTGTAGATCGAGTGCTTGTAAAGCGCGTGATGCGAGAAAATATCCGAAGTGCTCTCCCTTGCATTAAAGAGGAATGCCTGAGTCGGAAAATCGGACTTGATGTGAGCCTACGCATTCGAGAAAAGCTCTCTTGCGTAGGACCAGAAACTGGTCTAAAGGCACAAAAGATTCGAGTTCGTCAGTTCACCAAAGAGTGTGTATCCTCTTTAATCAAAAAAATTCGGCAACTTCCGATCGAAGAAGAAAAATGCTTGCAAAAGTGTTGATTTCTCTAGTACGGATGTATCAACTGATGTTTTCCGGATGGGTCGGATGGCAATGCCGGTTTATTCCGACCTGTTCAAATTATGCAATTGAAGCGTTCGAACGGCATGGAGCGCTAAAAGGTCTTTGGCTTACAGTGATGCGGTTGGCTCGATGCCATCCCTTAGGCGGTAGAGGTCTTGATCCAGTGCCTGTCGAATTTGAGTGGTTCCCGTGGCGTCATTCGGGAGGCGTTCGCAGATAGATCTGTCCTAAGTGGGCAGAAAAGTAATGTTTTAACAACAGAAGATTGGGCTTAGTATGGGAAGCGATTTTCAACGAACAATTCTCTGGGTGGTTCTTGCGGCTGCCTGTTTCATGCTTTATGACAACTGGCAGGTTTATAACGGAAAACCCTCGATGTTTGGGTCTGAACCTGTGGCAGAACAGACTGCGGGCGATGGTTCGACAACGATTGCGGGTTCTGGCGATGTGGCCAATCAAACGATTGTGGACGCAGTTGCCAAGGGCATGATTCAAACAGGAAAACCCGTCGAAGTTTCAAGCGATTTATTGAAGTTGCGCTTTGATGAAAACGGAGCCGTTTTAACACGTGCAGAACTCCTGAAAGAACGTCAGGAAGCCGATTGGACCGAGGTCGGTCTGATTGGAAAGGTTCTTGGTAACAAGACTCCTGAGTTAAAGAACATTGTTCTATTTGATGTGACACCGCGCCGTGCGTACGTTGCTCAAACAGGTCTTATTGGTGGCGACTTCCCGAACCACAAGACCTTGTTTAAGTATTCTGGAACGCAAGAAGGGACCAAAACTGTTGAAGGCCAAACGCGTGCCTTTAAGCGCGTTGTATTCACTGCGCAAACCGGAAGCGTCATCCTTGAAAAGACGTTCGAAGTCACAGATGGCCAGTATGCAATCTTGGTTTCGCACAAGATTATTAATAACGGTAAATCGCAAATCACCCCTTCTGTTTACTATCAGATAACGCGTGACGGGGAAAAACCCGAAGGTGAAAGCTCCTTCTACTACACCTATACGGGACCTGCGGTTTACACAGACGATACGAAATTTAAGAAGATCGCTTTTGACGATATCGAGGTTAAACCCGATACCGTGGCGCGCGAAGACAACGGTTGGATTGCCATGATTCAGCACTACTTCGTGAGTGCTTGGGCCGATGCCCCAGGAGCTGCGAAGGCCGATCACGAGTTCTATACCCGTAAGCTCGATAAGAATCTTTACTCCGTTGGTTCTATTGTGCGTTTGAACTCAGTGGCTCCCAGCCAGAGCTTAACCACACAGGCCGTTCTTTATGTTGGTCCGCAAGATCAGAGGCGTTTAGCTCAAGTTGCCACAGGGCTTGATTTGGTCGTTGACTATGGGTGGCTTACGATGCTTGCTAAGCCCATCTACAGCGTTCTTTATTGGCTCTATGGGCTTGTTGGAAACTGGGGCTGGGCCATTGTGCTCTTAACTTGCTTAGTGAAGTTAATCCTTTATCCGGTGAGTGCCGCAGGCTACAAATCCATGGCTCGCATGAAGGAAGTCACGCCGCGTATGAAGGCTTTGCAGCAGCAGTACGGCAAAGATAAGCAGCGTCTGCAGGTTGCGATGATGGACCTTTATAAGAAAGAGAAGATTAATCCTGTAGGCGGGTGTTTGCCGATTGCCTTGCAGATTCCTGTCTTCTTAGCGTTGTATTGGGTTCTTTTAGCTAGTGTGGAGTTGCGTGGATCTGAGTGGGTTCTTTGGGTTACCGACTTGGCAATGCCCGATAGTTGGCTTGTTTTGCCTGCCATCATGATGGTTACGATGGTTTTGCAGATGTTCTTAAATCCAACACCAATGGATCCGATGCAAAAGAGAATTATGTACATCATGCCTTTGGTGTTTGGTGTGATGTTCTTCTTCTTCGCATCTGGCTTAGTTCTTTATTGGTTAACCAATAACGTCCTTTCGATTGCGCAGCAGTGGTTTGTGAATCGCCAGATTGCCACAGAAAGAGCGCGTCGCATTGCAGCCGCGAATGAAAAGGAAGTTTTCCCTGTTAAGGGTAAAGAAGGAAAGGCAAAGAAGTAGAAAAGCCAATTTTCTTCGCTTTGAAAGCCCTGTTCGAGAAATCGGATGGGGTTTTTCTTAAGTAAAATCAGAAGACTTTTAGTCTTTCTTTTGATTTAACTTATTCTTGCGCAGATACATCGCAAGAGGGATTGGCCAAAGCCAGGCGCTAATAAACCACAATAAAAACCAGCGAAAAGACAATGTGCAACGCTCGCTGTCTTTTGAGATAAAAAAGACGCTTGCGGCTCCTGCGAGAATCCAAAGGAGAAGTCCTCCGTAGACGGCGACTCGTGCCTCATAGGTATCCCCTACGGCGCCTGCGAGAAAAGCGCTAATAGGAACAGAGACAAGAACAGCAACGCATACGCCAACAAGCGGTGCGCCAAAGTATCGAGATGGGCCCTTTAACGACATAGTCAATCCAAAATAAGAGGAAACAAGACTTATCTTAGTAGAATTCACATCTCTGAGAAAGCTGTTGGTTGGAAAAGAAAAAAATGCAAGAAAAATCAGAACCGATTGTGGCAAGAGCAACCGCCCCAGGGCGTGGCGGCATTGGAATTGTGCGCATTTCTGGCGACAAAGAAGACGTTTCTTTTATTGCGAAGGCGCTTTTTGGTGAAAAACCACTAGAGCCACGGCACGCTTATCTTAAGGAAATCAAAGACAGTCACGAAGACCTTATCGATCAGGCAATCGTTTTGTTTTTTCCAGCCCCCCACTCCTATACAGCAGAAACGGTTCTTGAGATTCAAGCGCACGGGGGTTTGATTGTTGTCGATCGGATTATCAAAAGAGCTCTTGAAGTTGGCGCTCGCGTCGGTATTCGCTTGGCTCGTCCTGGAGAATTCACAGAAAGAGCTTTTTTAAATGGAAGAATTGATCTTGCGCAAGCAGAAGCCGTCGCCGATTTAATTGACGCTGGGAGCGAAGCGGCAGCTCGAGCGGCATCGCGGTCTCTTCAGGGCGTTTTTTCTAGGGAAATTCAGGAACTTAATGAGCAATTGCTTTCGCTACGCACGTATGTGGAAGCTACGCTTGATTTTCCAGAAGAAGAAGTCGATTTCATTGAAAAAGGAAATATTCGCAAGAACGTAGCCCTTTTACTTGAAAGACTCGAGAGAATTAATAAGGCCGCCATGCGAGGTAAGACACTACGCGATGGACTTAACGTGGTTCTAGTGGGCGAACCCAATGTTGGAAAAAGCTCCCTTATGAATGCCTTAGCCGGACGCGACGTTTCCATCGTTACAGAAGTCGCAGGAACAACACGCGATCGCATCGAGTGCGAGATTAATCTTGATGGCCTAATTGTTAACGTTACCGACACAGCGGGATTACGAGAAACCCAAGATATTGTGGAATCTCTTGGGGTTCAAAGAGCAAAAGAGGCTGTCGAATCAGCCGATGTTGTGATTTTCCTTAAGGATGCCACAAAAAAAGAGGTTGAAAAGAAAGAAGAAATCGCCTTTTTGGAGGGGCATATCCGAAGTGGCGTCACATACCTAAATGTCGTAAATAAGATTGATTTATGTTCTGCCCTCCCCTCCTCCAAAAAAGACGACATTCTTTTATCGGCAAAGACAGGAGCCGGAATCGATGCACTGATTTCTCGTCTTAAGCTCTTAGCAGGGCTCGAAAGTGGCGAAGGAGACTTTCTCGCGAGAACGCGG
Source organism: Bacteroidaceae bacterium (assembly GCA_963652725.1). Taxonomy (GTDB): domain Bacteria; phylum Pseudomonadota; class Gammaproteobacteria; order Burkholderiales; family Burkholderiaceae_F; genus Duodenibacillus. The sequence continues at coordinate 70,176 of CAVJUW010000001.1, forward strand.
CACTTAGAGTGTCTATCTCGTGCAAAAGAAAGCTTGGAGAAAGTAAGCCTTAATCTTGAGGCGATGAATCTTGAGCTTGCGGCAGAAGAAATGCGACTTGCAGGCAACGCTCTCGGTGAGATTGTGGGTGAAACACTGCCCGACGACATCTTGGGACGAATCTTTTCGACATTCTGTATTGGAAAGTAGCCTAAATTGCTCTCCCCTATTTTCTATAGGGAATGCCTTAAGACTAAAAAAAGGGGAATGTTTCACGTGAAACAATGCCCCTTCTTCCTAAAGAATCTCAAAGTATCGATTCATGAGAAAGCGTAATAGAAATGAGGTCTAAAGGAGCCCCATGTTTTTGACACGTTCTATCGTAAAAATGCAACGAATTTGGGCTAGTTCGCATTAGGCTTATTAGAATGTCACCTACTTAAAAAACAGATGTGAATGTTTCACGTGAAACAATAAAAAATGCAAAGAATGGGATTATTCGATGTCATCGTCATTGGCTGCGGCCATGCAGGCGCAGAAGCTTGCCTTGCCGCCGCACGGATGGGTGCCAAGACGCTTTTAATTACACAAAACATTGACACGATTGGAGAGCTTTCGTGCAATCCATCTATTGGTGGTATTGGCAAGGGACATCTTGTCAAAGAGCTTGACGCTATGGGCGGCGCTATGGGCGCTGTTACGGATGCCTCAGGGATTCAGTTTCGTATCTTAAATGCCTCCAAGGGTCCAGCGGTTAGAGCAACGCGTGCCCAAATCGATCGCGCAATCTACAAACAGGTCATGCGCTCTCGTATTGAAAACCAAAAGAACCTACTCGTCGTTCAGCAAACGATTGATGATATTTTGGTAGAGAACGGTCATGTTGTAGGAGTTCGGACAAAGATTGGTGTTGAGTTTGGAGCCAAAGCGGTTGTCCTTTGCGCAGGTACTTTCTTAAATGGCCTCGTTCATGTTGGTTTGGAGCACTATCCTGCAGGACGTGTTGCCAACCCCCCTAGCCTACGCCTAGCGAAACGCTTGGAAGAACTCGGATTGCCCAAGGGACGCTTAAAGACCGGGACTCCTGCACGAATCGATGGTCGTTCGATTGATTTTTCTAAATGCATCGAGCAGCCTGGCGACTTATCGCCTATCCCCTCTTTTTCTCTAATGGAACCTGGTATTGAACATCCCAAACAGGTTTCCTGCTGGATTACGCATACAAATAAGAAGATGCACGAGATTATTCTCAATAATCTCGATCGTTCTCCTTTGTATGCAGGTGTTATTGAAGGAATTGGTCCACGTTATTGTCCTTCGATTGAAGACAAGATTCATCGCTTTAAAGGAAAAGACTCGCATCAAATCTTTTTGGAGCCAGAAGGTCTTTCCACCAATCTCTTTTATCCTAACGGAATATCAACATCGCTCCCGTATGATGTGCAAATAGCGATGATTCACTGTGTTCCTGGACTTGAGAATGCGCATCTAGTGCGTCCTGGTTACGCTATCGAATACGACTACTATGATCCGAGAGCTTTAAAGAGAACATTTGAAACGCAGGCTATTAACGGTCTTTTCTTTGCGGGTCAAATTAATGGCACTACAGGATACGAGGAAGCGGCGGCTCAAGGCTTATTAGCAGGAGCTAACGCTGCAGCCCAGGCTCTTGGTAAAGAACAGTGGGAACCACTTCGCAGTGAATGTTATTTAGGTGTTCTAGTCGATGATCTTACGACGCGAGGTGTCACAGAACCATACAGAATGTTCACGAGCCGAGCTGAATATCGATTGTCTTTACGCGAAGATAATGCTGACACAAGACTTTGCACAAAAGCTCGCGAAATGGGATTGCTTGACGACGAGAAGTGGGATAGATATCAAAGAAAGCACGAAGCCGTCGAAAAGGAATTAAATCGCCTTAAGTCAACGTGGGTGACGCCTCAAGGATTATCTGTTGGTGAGGCAGAACGCGTCTTAGGTAGCCCCATTGAACGTGAGTATTCTTTAGCAGCGTTGCTTTCTCGGCCGAGAGTGGAATACAAAGATTTAATGACACTCAAGAAGGCAAATGGCGAAAATGTTTCACGTGAAACATTGCATAATGAAACCGAGATTGAACAGGTCGAGATTTCGCTTAAATATAAAGGCTATATTGATCGGCAAACAGAAGAAATTAAGAAAGCCGCTGCCCATGAACAAACGCGGTTGCCAGATAACATCGATTACGATGATGTCGCAGGGCTGTCTTTTGAAGTAAGGCAGCGTCTTAAGGAAGTGCGCCCAGAAACATTAGGGCAGGCGGGTCGTATTTCTGGTGTGACTCCAGCGGCAATTTCTTTACTGATGGTGCATTTAAAACGTTTAAAGTGGGGAAAGTCGTGACCATTCTTTGTGCCGAGAGGATTATTTCTGATGCTCGCACGATGGGGCTTACGCTTACCTTGGAGCAGGGGGAGCGTTTAGCTGAATTCGGGCGCCTTCTACTTAAGTGGAATAGGGTATATAACCTCACGAGTATTACTTCAGAAGAAGATGTTCTCACGAGACACATTTTGGATGCTTTAAGTTTTGTTGAAGCAATTAAAGATAGAAAGCTTTCCAAGGTTCTTGATGTGGGAAGTGGGGGAGGGCTACCAGCAATCCCACTAGCTATCGTTCGAGAAGAAGTAGAAGTGACGATGATTGACGCGGTACAAAAGAAAACATCCTTTTTGCAACAAGTCATTGTGCAACTTGGATTAAAAAATGCGAAGGTTGTCCACTCACGTATCGAAGATTTTTCTTCAGAATTGTGCGATGCTGTTACTTGTCGAGCATTTGCTTCTTTAGAGAAAACAGTTTCATTAACGAGACGATTTTTAAAACCCACAGGAAGTTGGCTTTTAATGAAAGGGAAGGATCCCGTAGAAGAAATTGCAGAACTTCCTAGCGAAGTGAAGGTGGTAGAAAAACGAGAATTGACTGTTCCTGGGCTTAATTCTGAGCGTTGTTTAATCGCAATTGAGCCCGTTAGAACATCGGTTTAAAAAGTTTGAGGCGATTTAAAAACGCCTATTTTTAAGGAAAAGGCATAAAAAGCCTTTTATATCAAAGGATTATAGATATAAAAAAAACGGCACTTTTGGAGAAGGATATGTTAAGTGGTGCTGAAGGTTTGAGTTTTTATACGACACTCTTGATGGTGTTCTCCTCTTTTTTGCCCGCGATTAACCCATTCGGGGGCTCGATGCTCTTTTTGTCTATGACGACGAGTCTTGAGCACGCGGAGAGGGCAAAGTTAGCTCGACGCATTGCGTTTTACTCATTATTGGTACTTTTGGTCTGCCTATATGTGGGAAACGTGATTCTCAACTTTTTTGGAATCTCGATAGACGTGCTTCGTGTTGCTGGCGGTATCGTCCTCTTTAGTACGGGTTGGCGAGTCTTACACGATGGTGACGCTGATGGAGCAGCCTCTGTAAAAAATCATGCACCAGTTAAACACGTCTATTCGGAGATGGCGTTTTATCCATTTACGCTTCCGATTACGACGGGCCCTGGATCAATTTCTGTTGCAGTGGCCATTGGTGCAACACCGATGCATAGTTTTGCAGAAACAGCCGGATGCCTTACGGCGATTGTTTTGAACTGCCTTGTTATTTGGATTTGCTACGCCTATAGCGATAGTGTGACGCGCGTTTTAGGCGCTGTGGGAGCGAATGCCTTTACGCGAATCTTTGCATTCATCTTGATTTGTATTGGTGTATCGATATTCTGGACAGGGTTTAGCGGCTTGTGGATGAGCATGCCTCATTAAGGAGAGTAAGCATGGCAAAAGTATTTTGTATTGCTAACCAAAAAGGGGGCGTTGGTAAAACAACGACAACGGTCAATTTAGCCGCTGCACTTGCGCAATTAGGGCAGAAAGTTCTTCTTGTGGACTTAGACCCTCAGGGCAATGCCACAATGGGTTCAGGGATTGAAAAAGCCCAATGCAATCCCACAATCTATGAGGTTTTAATCGGCAAAGCCGATGTGAGAAAGGCTATTGTCAAGGCCGAGCAAAGTGGCTATGACGTTTTGCCTGCCAATCGGGAGTTATCCGCAGCAGAAATTGAGCTTGTTGAATTCGCTAAACCAGATGAACAGCTTAAAAAAGCGCTCGATCCACTGACAAAGGACTACGGCTTTATCCTCATTGATTGTCCGCCTTCGCTTTCTATCGTTACGGTTAACGCTTTTTGTGCCGCAATTGGCGTGATTATCCCGATGCAGTGCGAATACTTTGCCTTAGAAGGTTTGAGCGATCTTGTGAACACCGTAAAGAGGGTGCGCTACAACAAAAACGACGAGTTGCGTTTGATTGGTCTTTTGCGTGTGATGTTTGATCCGAGATTAACGCTACAGCAACAGGTAAGCGAACAACTCAAAGAAAACTTTGGCGATCGCGTCTTTGATACAGTCATTCCAAGGAATGTTCGTTTAGCAGAAGCGCCGTCCTTTGGGTTGCCAGGAGTACTTTTTGAGCCTTCGAGCCGTGGAGCTCGGGCCTATATGGAATTCGGTCGAGAGGTTCTTAGCCGGGTTGGAATTCGTAATGTGCGCAGGAAAAAGGAGAAATAAATGGTCGCGAAGAAACAAAGACGGGGCCTAGGCCGTGGATTGACTTCTCTTTTGGGTGATGATGTTCCAGCGGTTGCAGCGAACAAAGACGTTGTTTCCGAAATTGATATCGATAAACTCGTTGCTGGCAAATACCAACCCCGTAGCCGCATGGAAATGGAGCGCCTAAATGAACTTGCCGCGTCGATTCGCGAGCAGGGTGTCATTAGCCCCATTGTGGTGCGCCCCACAAAAGGCGGGAAATACGAGATTATTGCGGGCGAGCGGCGTTTTCGCGCCTCCAAGATTGCACAACGTAAGACAGTTCCTGCCATTGTGCGACGCGTTCAAGATAAAGATGCCTTGGCAATGGCGCTTATTGAAAACATGCAGCGCGAAGACCTCAATGCGATGGAAGAGGCGCTTGGCATTCGTCGTTTAATCGATGAATTCGGTTATACGCACGAGCAAGCCGCGCAGGCCATTGGCCGCAGTCGCCCTGCAACAAGTAATTTGCTGCGATTGCTTACGCTAGCCAAGCCCGTTCAGCGCCTTTTAATGGACGATCGCATCGAAATGGGGCACGCTCGTGCACTTTTGCCTTTATCGGGAGCCGAACAGCTTGAATTAGCCAATGAAATCATTGCAAAAAGCTTAAGCGTTCGAGATGCAGAGAGAATTTCTGAGCGCCGCAAAGAAGACAAGGTCAAGAAGCCCGTAAAGAAAGTGGTTAAAAAGACGCGGGACGACAAAATTCTTGAAGAGCGACTTTCGGAAGCGCTTGGCGCTCCCGTGCACCTGGTTCTTAAGCGCAAGGGAAGAGGGCAGATTGTTATTGATTTTGCTGATTTAGATGATTTGGACGCTATTGTTTCGAAAATCAGCCCTGAGCAGTAAGAATCAGCCGATTGGTGTAGTTCTACTAGCCACTTGACTAGTTGTTAAAGTACAAACATATTCTTACAATACGCCAAAACTCAATATGATGAGGTTAGAGTGAATCGACGCACGCTGACACGCGTGATTTTTTGGCAGTTTTGCCTTGTTCTCGCGTCAACTTTGGGCGTCGGTCTTGTCTTTGGGCTCAATAGCGGCCTATCCTGTTTAGCGGGAGGAGGCTGCGTTGTTATTCCAAATACGGCACTAGCGACATATTTACTCATAGCTCAGGCCAAAGGAAGCACTAATTCTGCGGCTCTTTTGCTTTTTGAGTTTTTGAAATTATTCGTGGCTTGTCTACTGATGTTTGTTGTAGCCAAGTACTACGTTGGTTTAAATTGGCCTGCAATGCTTTTTGGCATTGCAATCGGCGCATTCAGTAGTTTTGCGCTTATGGTTGGGAAATAGAGAGAATAAAAGGGATTCGCTTATATGGCTGGCGATGCACTCACACCGACTGGTTATATGCTGCACCATTTGCAGCACAATGCCTCGGTTCTCAAGCAATCAATTGTTGACTTCTCTGTCTTCAATTACGACACAATCTTCTTTTCCATTCTCATTCTTTGCGTGAGTCTTTGGCTTTTAAGAAAAGCCGCTTCAAAAGCAACAAGTGGTGTACCAGGCAAATGGCAGTGCGCCGTTGAAATGCTTGTTGATATGGTTGAAGAGCAAAGCAAATCGATTGTGCATGGCGATAGATCGTTTATCGCTCCTGCGGCGCTCACAGTGTTTGTGTGGGTCACGCTCATGAACGCAATCGACTTGATTCCTGTCGATCTTTTGCCGTGGATTGCAGGATTCTTTGGAATTCATTATTTGCGTCCGCTTCCAACAGCGGATTTAAACGCTACGATGGGCATTTCCATCAGCGTTTTGATTTTATGCATCTATTATGGCTTAAAAATCAAGGGAGCCAAAGGCTTTTTGCATAGCCTTTACGCCTCGCCCTTTGGTGACAATGTTTTCCTTTGGCCATTTAATTTTGCATTAAATCTCATTGAATATATTGCGAAAACGGTTTCTTTAGGGATGCGACTTTTTGGAAATATGTATGCAGGCGAACTGCTCTTTTTCTTAATTGCGCTTCTCGGCGGATTTGCGATGTCCTTCGGCTTTGTCGGTGGCTCTCTGTCGATTTTGGGGCAGATTGTTGCAGGACTCGGCTGGTGGATTTTCCATATTTTGATTGTTTTATTACAGGCGTTCATCATGATGATGCTGACCTTGGTTTACCTTGGCCAGGCTCATGAGGATCACTGATTTTTTCTTTCCAAAACGGAAAACTTTAAGGAGTTTGCAATGACTAACGTTGCGATGGTTGCTCTGGCCTGTGGCCTTATTATCGGTCTTGGGGCCCTCGGGGCATGCGTGGGCATCGGCGTTATGGGTTCTCGTTATCTCGAGAGCGCCGCTCGCCAGCCAGAACTGATGAATGCACTTCAGACGAAGATGTTCCTTCTGGCGGGCCTCATTGACGCGGCCTTCCTTATTGGCGTCGGCGTGGCCATGATGTTTGCATTCGCGAACCCGTTCGTCGGCTGATTGAATTTTTTCATCAATGACGGGGCTAGACGCCGGAGCCGAACTGTTCGGCCTCGAGTTAGCCCAATGGGGTTTCGATAATGAACATTAATGCCTCTTTGTTTGTACAGATGGTCGTGTTCTTCATCGGATGTTTTATCACGATGAAGTACATTTGGCCGCCGCTGATTAAGGCGATTGAAGAGCGTCAGCAAAAAATCGCCGACGGATTGGCTGCGGCAGAAAAGGGCAACAACGCTTTGAATGATGCGCAGATTAAAGGTCGCGAGATCGAGGCGCAGGCACGGGCTCGTGCCTCTGTCATCGTTTCCGACGGAGAAAAGCGCGGTGCGAAGATTGTCGAGGAGGCCAAGCAGCAGGCGAAGGTCGAAGCCGACCGCATTGTTGCTGAAGCTAAGGCAGAAGCCGCTCAAGAGATGGATCGCGTCCGTGAGCAATTGCGCTCGGATGTTGCCGCTCTTGCTGTGGAAGGTGCGCAAAAAATTCTCGAGCGCGAGATCGATGCGAAGACGCATGCGAAGCTCTTGGCACAACTGAAGGCGAAACTTTAATTATGGCTGAACTTTCAACGATTGCACGGCCGTACGCTCATGGACTATGGGCGGCCCTTGGCGAAAAGCCAGCGGCCACTAAGGTCAAAACCATTTCCGAAGGGCTTGATGCCATTTCGGAAGTGATTCTGTCGGCTGAAATGGCTCCTCTCGTTAGCGATCCGAAGTTAACGAAAGAAGAGCTTTTTGAAGCGATTAAGAAGTCGCTCGGTCGTGGCGTACCTCAGGAGCTCGAAGGGCTTCTTTTGGCCGTCATCGAAAACGGACGACTTCCTGTCTTAGGAGAAATTGCCCAGCAGTTTAAGGGCCTTGTCAATGCCGCCTCAGGCATTGAAGATGCGCATATTGAAAGCGCATTTCCTATGACAGAGACGCAGGTTTCTCAGCTCGTTAAAAGTTTAGAAAAGAAGTTTCCTGACGTAAAACTCAATCCGATCGTAACCGTCAACCCTGAGTTGATTGGAGGCGTGTGTATTCGCGTCGGCGATCAGATTCTCGATGGATCGGTGCGTGCTCGGCTTGCGCAGATGCAGACGGCCCTTACAGCGTAAATTTCGGAGTTAAAAAATGCAGCTCAATCCTAGCGAAATCAGCGAACTGCTCAAGAAAAGAATTGAAGATCTTGGTGTTTCGACTGATCTCCGTACCCAAGGCACCGTAGTGACGGTGACCGACGGCATTTGCCGCGTTCATGGTCTTCAGGACGTGATGCAAGGCGAAATGCTTGAATTTCCTCAGAACACGTTTGGTTTGGCTCTTAACCTCGAACGCGATTCCGTAGGCGCCGTGATTCTCGGTAATTACGAACACATTCGTGAAGGCGATACCGTTAAGACCACAGGACGTATTCTTTCTGTTCCTGTTGGCCGTGCGCTTATTGGCCGCGTCGTCAACGCTCTCGGCCAGCCAATCGATGGCAAGGGCCCGATTAAGACAAAAGAATACGACGTTGTTGAAAAAGTCGCTCCTGGCGTTATTGACCGTCAGTCTGTGAGCCAGCCTGTGCAGACAGGTCTTAAGGCTGTTGACGCGATGATTCCAATTGGTCGTGGCCAGCGCGAATTAATCATTGGTGACCGCCAGACAGGTAAAACCGCGATTGCGATTGATACGATTATCAATCAAAAGGGTAAGAACCTCACATGTATTTATGTCGCTATCGGTCAGAAGGCAAGTACGATTGCTAACGTCGTGCGTCAGCTCGAAGCCCATGGCGCCATGGAGTACACCATCGTTGTGGCAGCGGTTGCTTCTGAATCGGCCGCGATGCAATATATCGCTCCGTACGCAGGTGCTACGATGGGCGAATACTTCCGCGACCGTGGCGAAGATAGCTTAATCGTTTACGATGACTTAACAAAGCAAGCTTGGGCGTATCGCCAGATTTCTTTGTTACTGCGTCGTCCGCCAGGACGCGAAGCCTATCCAGGTGACGTTTTCTACTTACACAGCCGTTTGCTTGAACGTGCTGCTCGTGTGAACGCTGCCTATGTTGAACGCTTCACAAAAGGCAAGGTCAAGGGCCAGACCGGATCAATGACCGCTTTGCCGATTATTGAAACGCAAGCGGGCGACGTCACGGCCTTCGTTCCGACGAACGTGATTTCGATTACCGACGGTCAGATCTTCCTTGAAACGGACTTATTTAACGCAGGTGTTCGTCCGGCTATTAACCCAGGCATTTCCGTGAGCCGCGTCGGTGGCGCTGCGCAAACGAAAGTGATTAAGAAGTTGGGTGGTGGCGTTCGCTTGGCTTTGGCTCAGTATCGTGAGTTGGCTGCCTTTGCGCAGTTTGCTAGCGACTTGGATGAAACAACCCGTAAGCAGTTGGACCGCGGTCGTGTTGTCACAGAGTTGATGAAGCAGCCGCAGTATCAGCCTTTACAGGTTTGGGAAGAAGCCGTCACGCTCTTTGCTGTTGAAGCGGGTGTCTATGACGATATTCCTGTCAAGAAAGCTCTTACTGTTGAGCAAGAAATGCGTGAATATCTCAAGCAAGACCATCAAGCTTTGATCGATCGAATCGAAGAAAAGAAAGTACTCTCCGATGAAGATCGCGCTGAGTTACAACAGGCCGTTGCGGAATTCAAAAAGACGGTGGCGTTTTAACGAGCTGAGGGACCTTCATGCCTAGCACAAAGGAAATACGCGGAAAAATCCGAAGCGTACAAAATACGCGGAAGATCACCAAGGCAATGCAAATGGTGGCCGCCTCGAAGATGCGTAAGGCTCAGGAGCGGATGTTCCAGACTCGTCCCTATGCGGATAAGTTACGAAACATCATTGCGCACCTAGCCGCATCGTGTGCGTCCTACAAGCATCCCTTCCTTGAGAAGCATCCGCAGGAATCGGGCAAAGTGGCCATGATTATGGTCACAACCGATAAGGGTCTTGCGGGTGCGCTTAACACAAACATTCAGCGTCACGTTTTACTGCACCTGCAAAAGCTTCACGAGCAGGGTAAGACACTGACGATGACAGCGATTGGTAACAAAGCGGTGGCCTTCTGTGCACACATGCGTTTGAATGTGACAAGCCAAGCTGTTCAGTTAGGCGACAAGCCCAATCTCGAGAAACTGCTTGGAACGATTCGTGCGCAGTTAGAGGCCTACAGTAAAGGCGAAGTTGAAGCGGTTTACTTAGCCTACACTCGCTTTATTAACGCAATGAAGCAGGAGCCTGTGATCGAGCAGCTACTCCCGCTTACGAGCGAAAAGCTTCAAACGCTTGATGAAAAGACGCGTGAGTATTCGTGGGATTACGTCTACGAACCTGATGCGCAGACTGTGCTCGACGAGCTTTTAAAGCGCTACGTTGAGACAATCATTTATCAAGCAGTTGCAGAAAATATGGCTTCTGAGCAGTCAGCCCGTATGGTCGCGATGAAAGCGGCTTCGGACAACGCAAAGAACTTAATCGACGAGCTTCAACTCGTCTACAACAAGACTCGTCAGGCCGGCATTACGAAAGAAATCACCGAAATCGTCGGTGGTGCCGCCGCCGTGTCATAAAAGATTTGAGGACCGAGGAATAATCTATGAGTATCGGACAAATCGTTCAAGTTATCGGCGCCGTGGTCGACATCGAGTTCGCTCGCGATGAAATGCCGCAAATCTATGAAGCGCTTGTTCTCGAAAAGGACAAGACCAATAAGTTGGCAGAAGCCGGCCTTACCTTTGAGGTCCAGCAGCAATTAGGCGACGGTATCGTTCGTACGATTGCTATGGGATCTTCTGATGGCTTGCGTCGTGGCATGAAAGTGAAGGCCACAGGAGCAGGTATCTCGGTTCCTGTTGGACATAAGACCTTAGGTCGCATCATGGACGTTTTGGGACGCCCAGTTGATGATTGTGGTCCCATCGGCGAAGAAGAACGTCGCACGATTCACCGCGAAGCTCCGAAGTTCGATGAGTTAAGCCCGTCAGTGGATCTTCTTGAAACGGGTATTAAGGTTATTGACTTGATTTGCCCGTTTGCTAAGGGCGGCAAGGTCGGCCTCTTCGGTGGTGCCGGTGTCGGTAAGACCGTCAACATGATGGAATTTATTAATAACATCGCGAAGGCTTACGGTGGTTACTCCGTTTTCGCAGGTGTCGGCGAACGTACCCGTGAAGGCAATGACTTCTACCACGAAATGGAAGAATCTAAGGTTCTTGATAAAGTGGCCATGGTCTTCGGTCAGATGAACGAACCACCAGGAAACCGCTTGCGCGTTGCCTTAACTGGTTTGACGATGGCTGAGGCCTTCCGTGATGAAGGGCGCGACATCTTGCTCTTTATCGATAACATTTATCGTTACACTCTTGCGGGTACCGAAGTTTCTGCTTTGCTCGGTCGTATGCCTTCTGCTGTGGGCTATCAGCCGACACTCGCTGAAGAAATGGGCAAACTCCAAGAACGTATTACGTCGACGAAAGTCGGTTCCATTACCTCGATTCAGGCCGTGTACGTGCCAGCCGATGACTTAACGGACCCGTCTCCTGCGACAACGTTTAGTCACTTGGATGCGACAGTCGTGTTAAGCCGTGATATCGCTAGCTTGGGTATTTATCCTGCTGTCGATCCGCTTGACTCCACAAGCCGCCAAGTTGACCCGAACATCATCGGCGAAGAGCACTACAGCGTTTGCCGTCGTGTTCAGGAAATGCTCCAGAAGTACAAGGAATTGCGTGACATCATCGCCATTCTCGGTATGGATGAACTCTCGCCCGAGGACAAGCTTGCCGTTACACGCGCTCGTAAGATTCAGCGCTTCCTCTCGCAACCGTTCCACGTTGCCGAAGTCTTCACGGGCACCCCTGGTAAGTACGTGCCACTTAAGGAGACCATCCGCGGCTTTAAGATGATTGTCGATGGCGAATGTGACGAATTGCCCGAACAGGCCTTCTACATGGTCGGTACTATCGACGAAGCGTTTGAAAAGGCCAAGACGATTCAGTAAACGGAGCAAAACATGGCAACGATTGTGGTTGATGTCGTCAGCGCAGAAGCCTCCGTCTACTCGGGAGAGGCCAAGTTTGTTGCCCTGCCTGGGCAAGAAGGCGAACTTGGCATCTTGCCTGGACACGTGCCGCTTATTACGCGGATTCGGCCAGGTGCTGTGCGTATTCAGACGACCGAAGGGACAGAAGAAAGCATCTTCGTCGCTGGCGGTCTTTTGGAAGTGCAGCCCGATCGCGTGACAGTGCTTGCTGATGTGGCTGTTCGTAGTAAAGATTTGGATGAGGCCAAAGCCAAGCAGGCCATCGAAGCGGCCGAGCAGGCCAAGGTTAATGCCTCGGGCGAAATCGATATCGCTCGTGTGCAGGCCAAGCTCTCGGCTTTGAGTGCTCAGTTGCAATTTATCAAGAAGTTGCGCCAAAACAAATAGGACAAAAATTCGTCCAAACCGAAGAAACGGAGTTCATAGGAGAGAAAAATCTCGGACGACTCCGTTTTTTTGCATTAGGATATAGGGTAAGAATTAAATAAGGAGACAAGATTATGTCGACTTCTGAAGTTATCCAAGTTTGCACAGACGGAAGTAAGCTATCTGAAAAGGCCGTCACAGAATCGATTGCGATGGCGCAAAAGATGCAATTGCCTTTGGTGGCGGTGACAGTTGTTTCTGGGCGCGCAGCCGAACGTGACGATGTTCGTAAGCGCTTAACCGAGATTGCTGAAAAAGCCAAAGCCGCTGGTGTCGTTTGTGAGCTCGTTGCCGAAGAAGCGCAGGCGCCTTATTTGGGAATCCTCGCTGTTGCGGCAAGAAAGAATGCACGCCTTATTGTGATGGCAAGCCGCGGATTAGGTTCGATTGAATCGGTCTTCTTAGGATCGGAAACGCAGAAGGTTCTTGCTAGCGCTGACCGCCCTGTGTTGGTTGTTCGCTAAGTAAGCGCTTTAATCAGCGCCTCCAAAGAGACGCCTTTAACCAAAAGGCGTTTGTCGCGGCTTGTTTGCCCAGACAAAAGGGTAACTGCACTACGCGGGAGGCCTAATGCTTTAGAAAGCCAACGGACAAGGCGTTCGTTGGCTTTGCCGTCCACAGGGGGAGCAGCAAGGCTTACCTTGAGACGTCCGTTAAAATAGCCCATCGTGGCGTCCTTTTTGGCCCCTGGTCGGACGTGGACGCTGACGATAACGCCTTCGTTTGTGGCGCTAGCCCATTGGCAAGGCAAGGGATGGCTCGTTAATTTCTCAACTAGGTTAGAAGACATGGAATTGCAAAACGATACTTTTATCCGTGCATTAAAACGAGAGCGCACACAATATACCCCAATCTGGTTGATGAGACAGGCAGGGCGCTTTTTACCCGAGTACAGAGCGCTTCGTACGCAATGCAAAAGTTTTATGGGTTTAGTGAGAAATCCGCAAGCGGCAACGGAGGCCACGTTGCAGCCAGTCGATCGCTTTGGGTTGGACGCTGCGATTTTATTTTCTGACATTCTGACAATTCCTGATGCGATGGGACTTGGCTTGGAATTTGTCGCTGGGGAAGGCCCGAAATTCTTGCATCCCGTGCAGTCAGAGGCTGACGTTAATGCGCTTTTTGTTCCTGATCCCGCCGATAAGCTTCAGTACGTTATGGATGCCGTCAGTTCTATTCGTAAGGCTTTAAACGGTCGTGTGCCTTTGATTGGCTTCTCAGGTTCTCCTTTTACGTTGGCGTGCTACATGGTCGAAGGCTCTGGTTCAAGAGATTTTCCCATTACGAAAAAGATGCTTTACTCACGGCCCGATTTGTTTGAAAAAATCCTTGAAATAAACGCTAAAGCAGTAGCAGCGTACTTAATTGCCCAGGTGAAAGCGGGAGCACAAGCCGTCCAGATTTTCGATACCTGGGGCGGGATGCTCACAAAAGAAGCCTTTTTACGGTTTTCTCTTAATCCGATGAAGCGCGTTATTAAAGCGTTAAAAGACGTTGATGCCTCCTTACCTGTGATTCTCTTTACAAAAGGCGGGGGGCTTTGGCTTGAAGAAATGAGCCAAAGTGGTGCAGATTGTTTGGGGCTAGATTGGACCAATACCCTTACGTCGGCAAGAGCTCGAACAAAAGACGCCGTAAGCTTACAGGGCAATATGGATCCAACGGTTCTTTTGGCAAGAGATAGTGCGATTGAAAAAGAGGCCAAAAGAATTTTGGAAGACTTCGGAAAAGTTTCCAAGGGAGCTGGCCACGTTTTTAATCTCGGTCACGGCGTTTTGCAGCAAACAGATCCTGCTGCCGTGAAGGCTCTTGTGGATTGTGTTCACAGTGTCTCAAGGGGCTATCACGAGGGGAAGTAAGAGAGGGAAGTTCACAAAGTTTTCCACAGGCAAGAAATTGGGGAAAACACTAAAAAGCGTGAGCCAACGAAGAAAATTTCCAACAGGGAAACCGAAAAACAGATTGATTTTAAATAAATCTTATAACTATCAAACGCTCTAAAGAAAAAGAGCCATACAAGTAGGAAAAGAACTGTAAAGAGAGTTTTTCACAAAGTTTTCCACAGGGCTGTGAAGAAAGGGAAAAAGTTCAATCGCTCGCGAGGAAAGCACATGAAAAACCAACAAATCGCCTTCTAACAAGGCACATTTAAGACAATGGCACATACGCTCACAGAACAATTCGTTAGCGTCCTCGTTCAGGCTCCAATTGGCGCGCTTGACTATCGGGTTGACGAAGAAACACAGGTCGCTGTTGGGGATAGAGTTCTCGTGATGCTTGGCTCAAGAAAAATGGTGGGCATTGTTGTGAAGGTCGCAAGCCATAGCACCGTTGAACAAAAGAAACTTAAAAAAGTCATTCGTGTCCTTGCTGAAACCGAGCCCCTGCGTCAAGAGTGGCTTGATTTGACGAAATTCACAGCCAGTTACTACATCCGCTCATGGGGAGATGTTGCCGTTGGAGCGCTTCCTGTGTTTTTTAGGACAACTCCGCGCGCTAGGCGAGAGGCCTCATTAAAACGGATCCGCAATTTAAAACCGAAAAAAGTCAAAGCCGGGGTTCGACCCACGTTAAATGAGGAGCAGGAAAGGGCAATTGACGCTGTTTGTAAGGTGCAAGGCTTTTCTCCCTTTGTTCTTTTTGGTGTAACAGGATCAGGCAAAACCGAGGTCTATCTTCATATCATTGAAAAAACGCTTCAAAAGTCCCAGGAAAACCAAGTCCTTCTTCTTGTTCCTGAAATTAACTTAACGCCTCAATTAGAGGCTCGCGTAAGGGAGCGCTTTCCTGATGAAACAGTCGTTACCTTGCATTCGGCATTAGGTAATTCCGAACGGGCACAAAATTGGCTAGCGATTCACGAGGGAAGGGCACGGATTCTTGTCGGAACGAGACTTGCGATTTTTTCAAGCTTTAAACACCTAGCTTTGGTTCTTGTCGATGAGGAGCACGACGAAAGCTACAAGGCTGGAGACGGGATTCGCTACTCGGCTAGAGACCTTGCAATAAAGCGTGCGCAAATAAATCGCATTCCTTGCGTTTTAGGTTCTGCTACTCCCTCTCTAGAAACCTGGCAAAAGGTTCAAAGTGGCGCGTTTCCCTTGTTGCAGCTTACGCATCGCGCCATTCATGCCGCAACGCTACCGAAAATTGAAATCATCGATAAAAGGCGCGAGCGCCAAGCCATTTTTACAGATTCTGTGCGCCAGGCTATCGACGCGACACTTGCCGCAGGCGAACAGGTCCTTGTCTTTATTAATCGCCGGGGGTATGCGCCGACGGTAACGTGCCCAGCGTGCGGTTGGGTCAGTCGCTGCGCACACTGCTCGGGCTTTACCGTTTACCATAAAAAGGAAAATCGTTTAGTTTGTCATCACTGTTCGACAACGTATCCTGTCCCCAAGTATTGCCCGACCTGTGGCAATGCGGATATTGAGGTTTTAGGTAGCGGTACACAAAAGATTGAAGAAGCGATTGAATCGCTTTGGCCTGAAAAGAAAATCCTACGCATCGATCGCGATAGCGTACGAACAAAGCGGCAAGTCGAAGAAGCGTTTTCTCAAGTGCATGCTAGAGAGGCTGACATCATTGTCGGCACACAAATGATTTCTAAGGGCCACGACTTCCAGCACGTGGGGCTTGTTGTCATTTTGAATGCCGATGCCTTGCTTGTGAGTCCCAACATTAAGGCAGAAGAAAGGCTCTTTTGCTTACTTTTGCAAGTAGCGGGACGAGCAGGTCGTTTTGGTAACGAGGGTCGAGTCTTAGTGCAAACGCGCTTTCCTGAGCATCCCCTTTATCAAGAACTTGTCGCCCAAGACTATGAAGCGTTTGCGCGCCGCGCTTTGCTTGAAAGAAGTGAAGCCCAGTTGCCGCCTTTTGTTTACGAGGCAAGACTCTTAGCGCAATCGAAAATGCTTGAAAGGGCTTTGGACTTTTTAGAAAGAGCCAAAGAGAAAGCACAAAGCATCCCCAAGGAAGATGTGTGGCTTTACGACCCAGTGCCTATGACACTGATGCGCCTTTTAGATCAGGAGCGCGCACAACTTTTGGTTGAGGCTAAAACGCATGCCCAATTGCACGCCTTTTTGCATTCGTGGACAGCGGCTCTTAATCGCGAGTCAAGTGTTTCTTGGACTGTTGAAGTTGATCCAACAGAGTTCTAAAGATTCGTAAGTCTCGCAGGTATAATTCGGCGCACTGTCTCTGTAGTTCAACTGGATAGAATGCGGCCCTCCGAAGGCTGTGATGTGGGTTCGAGTCCCGCCAGAGGCACCACCGACAAATGAACCGAGCAAAAAGGGTTCGCTCGGTTTTTTTAACGCAGGCTTCTGGAAAGACTTTTGTGAGCGAAGAAAAAAAAGAGACAGACGAAAAAAAGGTCGCCTTCGGATTTCGCGAGGTGCCTGAGTCGGAAAAGGCTGGGGATGTCAAAGAAGTGTTTGATTCTGTTGCGCCCAAATACGACTTAATGAATGATCTTTTAAGTTTTGGACTCCATCGTTTCTGGAAACACCGGACAATTCAAGCCGCTCAATTAAAAGAGGGCGATAAGGTTCTCGATATCGCTTCTGGCACATGCGACTTGGCGTTAGCGTTTTCTCCAAAAGTTGGAAAAACCGGTCAAGTTTGGGCCACAGACATTAATTATGCGATGCTCTCGGAAGGAGAAAAGCGCGTGAAGAAAGCCGGGGCCAACATTGAGATTGCGCAGTGCGACTGCGAAGCGCTTCCTTTTGCCGAGAATACGTTTGATGTTGTGACGGTTTCTTTTGGCTTAAGAAACATGACACACAAAGAGAATGCGCTTCGTGAAATGCTTCGTGTGACAAAATCAGGGGGCCGTGTGCTTGTTTTGGAATTTAGCCACTGCTGGAAGATTTTGCGTCCCTTTTACGACTTCTATTCTTTTGTTGTGATGCCGCGCGTTGGAGCGCTTGTCGCAGGGGATGCCGAAAGCTATCGATACTTAGCAGAATCGATTCGTGTGCACCCGAATCAAGAGAAACTAGCCAAGATGATGCGCGAGGCGGGATTTGCTAATGTCGCATGGAAGAACTTCACCTTTGGTGTTTGTGCCTTACATATTGGAATTAAGGGTTGAAAACACATAAACACAACCCCATTTACGTAGTAGGAATCTTTTTTAACTCAAACTTGAGCAGACGATTATGAAAAAATTTCTCGCACTATTCGCTGTTGTTTTAATGCTGGCGTCTTTAACGCCAGATGCTGATGCAGCGATGCGCTTTGGAGGCGGCCGTAGTTTTGGCCGTAGCACAAGTAGCCTCTTTCAAAAAGCAACACCAGCAAAACCTGCGATGGCGGGAAAGACAGCGCCAGGGGCCTCTCAGGCGACTCCGAATGCGGCTCGCCCAGGTGCGGCTCAACAGACAGCAAAGACAGGGACAGCAGCGGCTGCCGCAACAGCGCGTCCGATGGGCGGCATGTTTATGGGAATCGCCGCGGCTCTTGGTCTAACAGCGCTTATGAGTGCATTAGGGCTCTCGGCTGAATTTGCGCAAATTCTTGTTGCGATACTTTTAGCAATCGTCGCTTTTTATGCCATTCGTTTCATAGCAGGGCTTTTCCTTCTTAAACGGGTTCGACAGACGACGCAAAGCGCTTATACGCAGACACAAGCCCAAACCCAAACAGCACAATCCTATAGTGCAGGGGAATCGGCCGTGTACGAGCAAGGGCAGGCTCGACCAGGCAGCGTGATGGATAGCTTTTCAACAGAAGCTGGTCTTGAAAGCCTTACGGTTCCTGCTGGCTTTGACGCTAAGGGCTTTGAAGCTGTTGCAAGAGACAACTTTATCCGCCTTCAGAAAGCGTGGGATAAAGGCGATGTTGTTCCCGTTGCAGACTTTATGACTGACGATTTCTTTATCGCCTTAACGCATCAATTGCGTGATCACGGATACGCCGAGCAAAAAAGCGAAGTCGTCGACCTCACAACGAAACTACTTGGTATTACACAAGAAGGAAACGAGTACGTTGCGGTTGTTGCCTTTGAGGGCGCCATGAAGATCAACGGTGAATTCGAAGAAGTGCATGAACGTTGGCTACTTGTTCAGGCTGCTGATGGTTCTACGGGCTGGCTTCTTGCGGGTCTTGAGCAAATGTAGAGCAAATAGCAAAAAACAAACGAATGAGAGCGGGCCGAGTTTTTACACTCGGCCCTTTTACAGGAAAATGCGGCGTATGTAAGAGCCTTGTTGCACGAATGCGACAATTAATTTTGCCTTTCCGAAGCGCTTCAGGCACCACTAGATATTGTTAAGCCGCATAAATACTGGGGTTGCGGCGCGTTTTTCTCCAATCGCCCCCTTAAAAAACACCATCAATTTTTTTCAAGAAATCGGCCAAAGTTTCATCGAGGTCAAACTTTGGGGGATTTCTAAAAAATAATTTCCCAGTGAGGGAAATTTCTTTTCATATCTTCGTATACTGCGCCCCGCAAAAAAATTTCCTGTCTTCCACTGCAAAAAAATGCATTGAGAAGACTCCTGCAAGAACCTAAGTCGTTACGCTTTTTTGGAGATTTGCTAATGACTAGCCTGATCGTACTGGTTTGCCTGTATATGCTGGTTTCGATCGGC
Organism: Bacteroidaceae bacterium; assembly: GCA_963652725.1. GTDB lineage: Bacteria > Pseudomonadota > Gammaproteobacteria > Burkholderiales > Burkholderiaceae_F > Duodenibacillus. The sequence goes on from CAVJUW010000001.1 coordinate 89,288, forward strand.
ATAGGATTGTGGGCGGCTCGCCGCGTAAACAATACTGCCGATTATGCTTTAGCTGGACGTTCGTTGCCTTTGGCAATGGTCATCGCAACAACGTTTGCCACTTGGTTTGGTAGTGAAACGGTTCTGGGTCTTCCAGGACGTTTTATCGAAGGTGGCATCGCGGGTGTCGTAGAGGAACCGTTTGGTTCTGGTGCGGCGCTCATCCTCGTGGGCATGTTCTTTGCTCGCAAACTCTACAGAATGAATCTTCTGACGATTGGCGATTTTTATCGCAAGCGTTACGGTAAGAAGATTGAGTTGGCGTGCTCGCTTTTCATCATCCTCTCGTATCTTGGGTGGGTTGGTGCACAGGTCGCTGCTTTGGGCCTTGTGATTAATCTACTCACAGAGGGCGCCATTAGCGTCTCTTTGGGCATGATGATTGGCACATTCGTCGTACTCTTTTATACGGTTTACGGCGGAATGTGGTCTGTGGCCTTCACTGACTTTATGCAGATGGCCATCATCATCGCTGGTCTTGCCGCTGTTGCCTATGTCGCTGGCGGCATGGCAGGGGGGCCAAGCGAGGTAATCGCTTTTGCTCAGAGCCGTGATTTATTCCACGTCTTTCCTGAGATGACACTTCACGGGTGGCTCTTCTGGATTTCGGCTGCGATGACGATGATGATTGGATCGATTCCGCAGCAGGACGTCTTCCAGCGTGTGATGAGCGCAAAAAGCGAGAAGATTGCAGCCCGCGGCCCGGTGTTGGGTGGCATTTTCTACATCTTCTTTGCTTTCGTGCCGATGTTTATCGTGTGCGCAGCGGTTCTTGCGATGCCTGGTGTCGGTCAAGAGCTCTTAAAAAGCGACCCGCAGTTATTGCTTCCGACACTTGTGCGTGATTACATGCCTGTGTGGCTTCGTGTGCTCTTTTTTGGCGCCGTGCTCTCGGCTGTGATGTCTACAGCGTCTGCGACGATGTTGGCTCCAACAACGACATTCGTGCATAACGTACTGCGCAATTACATCAACATTAAGCCCGAACATGAATTGCTGTATTTCCGCGGAGCGCTTGTGATTTTTGCCGCTTCCGTTTTGGCCTACAGCCTCTGGTTTGAAGGAACAGCGATTTACGATATGGTGGCAATGGCATATCAATTCCCCGTTGTGGGTGCGTTCTGGCCGCTTGTTGCTGGTATTTATTGGAAGAAGGCAACAACGCAAGGCGCTTGGACCTCGATTGTGTTAGGTGCTATTGCGTGGACCGTGTTGACAGTGACACCACTTGGGGATGTTTTCCCGAGCGTTTTAGGTGGATTCATTGTCGCTTGCTTTGGCATGGTTGTAGGTAGCCTCGTTCCGAGCCGCTACAACGAACGCTACCGTCGTTGGGCAATGGCGACCCAGATGCAAACTCAGGCCTAATTCATAATCTAGGCAAAAAGTTAAAACAGGGTAAGAGTAATCTCGAGCCCTGTTTTTTTCGTTGGGCGCCGCTAGCAAAAGAGCTCGAGTAAAATACGACACGTTTATTAGTGCAAACCCGCCCGAAAGAGATCTGTTAAAAAAGGGCGTAAAACAAAGGAAAATTCAAAATGATGAATGTCGTTATCTTGGCCGCAGGCCAGGGTAAGCGCATGCATTCGCGCTTACCGAAAGTGCTCCAGCCACTCGCTGGAAAATCCATGATCGAACACGTCCTCGACACAGTCTCTACCCTTGATGGGGTAGCTAAGACTGTCGTTGTCGTCGGGCATCTCGCAGACGCTGTTAAAGAGAGCCTAAAGGAAAGGGAGTCTTTAACGTATGCTATGCAAGAGCCGCAGCTTGGGACAGGACACGCGCTGCAGCAGGCGCTTCCTAGCCTCGATATGACAGCCGAACATACACTTGTTTTATTGGGCGACGTTCCTCTTATTCAAAATGAAACGATTTCTCGCTTAACCGCTGCCGCAGGCGACGGGATGGCGCTTTTAACCACCGTCTTACGTAACCCGACGGGATACGGTCGCATCTTGCGTCAGAAAGGCCGCATCGTTGCGATTGTCGAACAAAAAGACGCTACAGAAGGGCAAAAGCAAATCCGTGAAGTCAATACGGGCATCATGCTTTTCCCAACAGAGCGATTGGCTAATTGGCTCTCGGAATTAAAAGCAAGCAATGCGCAAGGCGAGTACTACTTAACAGATGTCATTGGGCTTGCTGTGAGAGATGGCGTGCGCGTGAATTCTGTTCGCCCGAGACGCAGTTTTGAAGTCGAAGGGGTCAATTCCAAAACGCAGTTAGCTCGCTTAGAGGGCATCTGGCAGGACTATCAAGCCGAATGCTTAACCGAAAGCGGTGTGACAGTGGCCGATCCTTCTCGCCTAGATATTCGTGGGAAACTTACTTGCGGCACGGATGTCAGTATCGACATCGGATGCGTATTTGAAGGCAATGTCACGTTAGGCGATGGTGTTTCTGTGGGCCCGTATTGTGTTATTCGGGATAGTTCCATTGCCGCAGGAACAAAAATCGAAGCGTTTTCTCATATTGTGGGAGCCACAGTGGGCGAAAACGCCATTGTTGGGCCTTTCGCTCGCCTAAGAGTTGGCGCTGAACTCTCTGAGAGCGTACACATCGGAAACTTCGTTGAAATTAAGAAGTCCACGATTGGGAAAGCTTCAAAAGTCAATCACCTTTCCTACATTGGTGACACACAAATGGGTGAACGCGTCAACATTGGCGCAGGAACGATTACCTGCAACTACGACGGCGTTAATAAATCCAAGACCATCATTGGCGACGATGCCTTTATCGGGTCGGATACGCAATTGATTGCTCCAGTCACGGTCGGTGATGGGGCTACTCTTGGCGCAGGAACAACGCTTGCTAAAGATGCGCCTGCTGGCAAATTAACAATCAGTCGCGTGCGTCAAGTCACAGTCGAGAACTGGACGAGACCCGAGAAAAAGACAAATTAACCGTCGAAAAATGTAGGAGAGATTCTTATGTGTGGAATCGTTGCAGGAACAAGCACACGTGATGTTGTGCCTATCCTTTTAGAAGGGTTAAGACGGTTGGAATATCGTGGCTACGACAGTTGTGGTGTTGCCGTTTGCGAAAAAGGAGAAATCCATCGCGTCAGAACTACGTCTCGCGTAGCAACACTTTGTGAACAAGCAAAAAACGAAAACTTACAGGGCACCATGGGTATTGCCCATACGCGCTGGGCCACTCACGGGGGACCTGTGGTCGCCAATGCGCACCCGCATGTTGCAGGAGGACGAATCGCCTTAGTGCATAACGGCATTATCGAAAACTATGCCGAGATCCGCGAAGAATTAATCGCTGATGGTGTGAAGTTTGAAAGTGAGACCGATACCGAGGTTCTCGCTCAGCTTGTCAATCACTTATACAAAGGCGATTTGCTCGAGGCGGTGAAGGAGGCTTTAAATCGCGTTCGAGGCGCTTATGCGATTGCTGTTTTCTCGAAAGAGGAACCTGGCCGCATTGTAGGAGCCCGTCAAGGATCGCCCTTGGTTCTTGGTTTGGGTCGAGGCGAGAACTTCTTAGCAAGCGATGCGATGGCCATTGCCAATGAAGCAGAAAAAGTTGTGTATCTAGCAGAAAGCGACATTGTCGATGTCACGCGAGAAGCGTTTGCTATCTATTCGCACCAAAATTCTCAATACGTCAAGGTCGAAAGGAAAGCCATTGCGCTTGCTGGATACGCGGGAGCTGCTGAATTAGGCCCTTACCAGCACTACATGCAAAAGGAAATTTTCGAGCAGCCGCGTGCCGTTGCCGACACAATCGATGCGGTGCAAACGATTTGTCCGGAAATTTTTGGTAAAAATGCTAAAGAGCTCCTTCAAAAGACGCATCGCATTTTGCTTTTAGCCTGCGGGACAAGCTTTTATGCTGCATCAACAGCTCGCTATTGGCTTGAAGCGATTGCAGGAATCCCAACCTCAGTTGAAATCGCGAGCGAATACCGCTATCGCACACCGATTGCCTCAGACGACACCCTTGTTGTGACGATTTCTCAGTCGGGAGAAACAGCCGACACAATCGCCGCTCTGAAGTATGCGAAAAAACTTGGGATGGATAAGACGCTTGCGATTTGCAATGTCGAACAAAGTGCGCTCGTGCGTGAAACTGCGCTTCACTTTATTACGAGAGCGGGCGTGGAAATTGGTGTAGCAAGTACCAAGGCCTTTACAACGCAGCTTGTAGCGCTTTATCTTTTAACGCTAGTGCTTGCTAAATTAAATGGGCGCTTAACTAAAGAGTGTGAGAAAGATCGCTTAACGAGATTGAGACACATCCCGAAAGCCTTATCTGGCGTCTTGGCGCTCGAGCCGCAAATCATAGCGTGGTCTGAGCGCTTCGCGAGTAAAGAGCATGCGCTTTTCTTGGGGCGTGGCCTTCATTACCCGATTGCTTTGGAAGGCGCCTTAAAGCTTAAAGAAATTAGCTACATCCACGCTGAGGCCTATCCGGCAGGCGAACTCAAGCACGGCCCCTTAGCGCTCGTGGATTCAAATATGCCTGTTGTGACCATTGCGCCAAACGACGAGCTTCTCGAGAAACTTAAAAGCAATATGCAAGAGGTTCGTGCGCGCGGCGGAGAACTCTACGTTTTTGCCGATAGCGATACGAAGATTTGCTCCTGCGAAGGTATGCATGTGATTCGTATGCCAGAAAATATCGGTGACCTAAGCCCGATGTTGCATGTGATTCCTCTGCAGCTTTTGGCGTATCACACGGCTTTAAAACGCGGGACCGATGTCGATAAGCCTCGCAATCTCGCCAAGAGCGTGACAGTCGAATAGCAAGCGAGATTTCTTTAGAAGTGACGAAAAGGGTGGATGAGTTCTGCCCTTTTTTCTTCTGAAGAAAAAGGGATGACCCTTCATTTCTCAGGATTTCTCCTTAGATGTTGTGTTAATTAAGGGATACTCACGTAAAAATGTGTAAAAGTTGGTCAATCTTGCCGAGCAATTGAACTTAAATTCAGTACAATGCTGAACCTTCGTTCAGTCACTGAGTGAAAATCTCTGTTGGGCTGAACAAAAGTTTGTGAAATTGCAGGGAATCTGCCCTGTCTAGGAGAAAGGTGTGATGGTGTTGAAAGCCAAATCGAAAATCGCAGTTTTGACCTTAGCAACGGCAATGGCCGCAGGACTCGTCGGTTGCCACAAAGAGGCAGCGCCCACAGTACAGGCAACGCCTGTGGGTGTTCAGGTCGTAGAACTTTCCGATGCGGTGATTTATTCAGAACTTCCAGGTCGAGCAAATGCCTTCCGCGTCGCTGAGGTTCGTCCTCAGGTCTCGGGCATTATCAAGTCGCGACTTTTTGAAGAAGGCGCTGAAGTTAAAGAGGGCGAGTCGCTCTATCAAATCGATCCAACGATTTATAAGGCCGCTGTCGCACAGGCCGAGGCTTCTGTCGAACAAGCCAAAGCGAATTTGGAACTCGCTAAGGCCGATGCCAAACGCTCTGCTGGGTTACTTAAGGCACAAGCCGTCAGTAAACAGGCCGATGAGACAACACAGGCGCAACTTAAAGTTGCGAAGGCCAATCTCTTAGCCGCGCAAGCTGCTCTGACAACAGCAAAAGAAAATCTTCGCTACACCGAAGTAAAGAGCCCGATTCCAGGAAAAGTCTCTTTGTCTGAAGTCACTCCTGGCGCTCTTGTTACGGCCAATCAAGCTTCTCGCTTAACGGTCGTGCAGCAGTTAGATCCCATTTACATCGATGTCACGCAGTCCTACGACTCGTTAGCCAAATTGAAAAAGCAATTGGAAACGGGGTACTTAAAAAATCTTGAGGCAGATTCTGCCAACGTGAGCATCACACTGTCTGATGGTACGACTTATCCGTATCACGGATTGCTCACCTTTAAGGATGCCTTGGTTGATGAATCCACAGGCACCGTTCGTGTGCGTGCACTTTTCCCGAATCCCGAAAGAACATTGCTTCCTGGCATGTACGTGCGCGCCAAGTTGGTCGACGGCGTTCGTGAAAAAGTGATTCGTATTAACCAGAAAGCTCTGATGCGTAGTCAAAACGGCTCGCCTTACGTTTATGTGGTCAATAAAGACAATCGCATTGAAACCCGAGACATTGTTGTGCAGTGTCCCGATGGAACCGATTGGATTCTTGAAAAGGGTCTAAACGCAGGGGAAGTGATTGTGATCGATGGCACATTGAGAGTGCGCCCAGGATCTCTTGTGAGCTATCAGACAGGAAAGGAAGCACCTAAAGAGGCTTCTCAAACGGCTCCTAAAGAAGCAGCAGCCCAATAAGGCTTAAAGAGGAATCAGAGATATGTTAAGTCGTTTCTTTGTTAATCGGCCGATTTTTGCTTGGGTTATTGCTATCGTCATTATGCTGGCAGGCCTTTTGGCGATTCGCACATTGCCTGTTTCTCAGTACCCCGATATCGCGCCACCGCAGATTCGTGTTTGGGCTCAGTACCCGGGAGCTAATGCTGAAACCGTTGCTAGAACAGTAACGCAGGTCATCGAAGAGAATATGACAGGTCTCGATGGCATGCTCTATATGAGTTCGCAATCGGATTCCACGGGTCTTGCTTCGATTCGTATTACGTTTGAAGCGGGCACGAACCCCGATATCGCTCAGGTTCAGGTACAAAACAAGCTTTCGGTTGTCGAGTCAAAGCTTCCTGAAGCCGTACGCCGCATCGGTATTACGGTTAAAAAGAGCGCTCCTTCTTTCTTGATGTCTCTTGCCTTTTATGACAAGACAGGAAAGCTCTCGGGCGATGACCTTGGGGACTTTTTGATCAATAACATCAAAGAGCCTGTTTCTCGTATTCAGGGCGTAGGCGACGTGGAATGCTTCGGCGCCTCGTACGCTATGCGTATTTGGGTCGACCCCGATAAGCTTTATAAGTACAACTTACAGCCCTCGGATGTTGTCAATGCCGTTTCCGCACAAAACGTCCAGATTGCCGCAGGCGACATTGGTGCAGAACCTGTGGGCTCTCAAAGACTTATTACCGCGAAGATTCGTGCAAGTTCTTTGATGGAACGGCCCGAGCAATTTGAAGAAATTGCTATCGTCACACAAAAAGACGGGTCCGTTGTTCGTATCAAGGATGTGGCGCGTGTTGAGCTCGGAAAACAGATCTATCAGTTCGGAGGTATCCATAACGGCCGAAGCGCCTCGGGTATGGCTATTAGCATGGCCGCAGGTGGTAACGCCAAGCAGGTCTCAAAAGACGTGCGCGCAAAGCTCGAAGAGTTACGTCCCTTCTATCCAGAAGGTGTCGAACTTGAGTACACAATGGATACGACGCGATTCGTGGATGCGGCTATGCACGAAGTGATTAAGACACTCGTTGAAGCCATTATCCTCGTTGTCTGCGTGATGTATTTATTCCTGCAGAATCGCCGAGCGACGATTATTCCGACCATTGCTGTTCCTGTGGTTTTACTAGGAACGATTGCTGTGATGGGGCTTCTCGGGTACTCGATTAACATGCTTACGATGTTCGGTCTCGTGCTTGCCATCGGCCTTCTTGTTGACGACGCGATTGTGGTTGTGGAAAACGTCGAACGCGTGATGACGCAAGACCTTTCCGACCCGAGAGAAGCAACTGTGAAATCGATGAATCAGATTACAGGGGCTTTGATTGGTATCGCGATGGTGCTTTCGGCTGTGTTTATCCCGATGGCATTCTTCGGGGGGTCAACCGGCGTCATTTACCGTCAGTTCTCTGTGACGATTGTCTCGGCGATGGTCCTTTCTGTTGTCGTGGCTTTGACGTTAACTCCTGCGCTTTGCGGTTCGATGCTTGTGCAGCACACAGGAGAGGAAAAACCCAAAGCGAAGTTCTTTGTTGCCTTCAATAACGGCTTTCACAAATTTAGTAAGTTTGTGTGCCGCGTCGCGCACGGTTTATCGCACCGCATCAAGTTCTTATTTATTGTGTATGCACTCCTTGTGGGCTTGGTCGTTTGGGGATTTGCGCATTTGCCAAGCTCCTTTATGCCCGCAGAAGACCAGGGTGTATTGCTCATGACTGGCCAGACGCCACCGAGCGCATCGGCAGAACGCACCGATAAGATGCTCAAGCACGCTTCTGAAGTTCTTCTTGAGCAGGAGAAAGATACCGTCCAAGATATGCAACTTGTTCGTGGATTCTCCTTTGCAGGTACAGGCGAAAACATGGCGCTTGGCTTTATCGGATTAAAGGACTGGAGTGTGCGTAAGAAGGCAAGCCAGAGTATTTCTGCCATTCAGCAGCGTATGCAGGGACGCCTTTTTGCTCCTGACTTTAACGACTTCTTGGGTTACGTTTTCCCGCTTCCTTCTGTTCCTGAATTAGGCGTTGCAGAAGGCTTTGACTTCTACCTTGAAGATCGAAACGGCTCAGGTCACGCTCGCCTTGAAGAAGTGATGAATGAATTCATCATCAAGGCCAATCAAGACCCACGCCTTACGATGGTTCGCCACAATGGTATGAGTGATGTGCCGATGTTGGTTCTCGATATCGATTACGGTAAGGCTCGCTCTTTAGGACTATCTGATACCGATATCAACAACACGCTGACGATTGCCTTTGGTTCGAGCTACGTCAATGACTTTATCGATCGCGAGAAGATCAAGAAGGTCTATGTGCAAGGCGAAGGCTTTGCCCGTGGAGATGAAAAGGATATCGGCAAGTGGCACGTGAGAAATAACGAAGGAAAACTTGTGCCGTTCTCGGCTTTCTCTAAGACAAGTTGGGGATTTGGTGCAGGTCGCTTAGAGCGCTACAACGCTGTTGACGCTGTAAACATTCAGGGTCAGCCAGCGCCTGGCTATTCGTCTGGCGAAGCGATGCAAGCGATTGAAGAAATCCTCGCTCAGATGCCTAACGGGTACTCGATTGAGTGGACGGGCCTTTCTTATCAAGAAAAGGTCGCAGGCGGCAATGCAGCGCCCCTTTATGCAATCTCGCTACTTGTTGTGTTCCTAGCGCTTGCGGCCTTGTATGAGTCGTGGTCTATTCCTGTGGCTGTGATTCTTGTTGTACCTCTTGGTGTTCTTGGTGCGTTAGGATTAACAGCAATCACAGGTCGAGAAAACGACGTGTACTTCCAGGTCGGCCTCTTAACGACAGTGGGCCTTGTTGCGAAAAACGCGATTTTGATTGTCGAATTCGCTCGCGACTTGTACGATAAGGGAACCGATGTGCTTGAAGCCGTTGTCGAAGCGGTTCGTCTACGTTTGCGCCCGATTTTGATGACGTCCATTGCTTTCGGCTTGGGTGTTTGCCCGCTAGCTGTTGCGACAGGCGCGGGTGCTGGTGCGCAGTCTGCGATTGGTATAGCTGTGTTAGGTGGAATGATTACGGGAACATTCTTGTGTATTTTCTTTGTTCCTGTGTTCTTCGTTGTGGTCACTCGAATCTTTGGTCGTAAAAGAATCGAGAACGTTTAAAGCGTAAGAGAGGAAAACTATGCGTAAAACATTTGTTTTGTTACCGTTAGCTGCGGCTATCCTTGCCGCAGGGTGCTCTTTTGCGCCAACCTACGAAAGACCCGAAGCGCCGATTGAAGCGGCGTGGCCAGCATCAGAAGCAACAAAAAATGTTCAGATGCTAACCGAGGGTCTTCAAAAGTGGGGCGACTTCTTTAAGGACGACCGTTTGCGCACGTTAATTGAAAAGGGCCTTTCTGGTAACCGCAGTTTGCGTGCTGCCGTACTAAGTGTCGAGCAGGCAAGAGCTCAGTACAACGTAAGCCGCAGCCAATTGCTTCCGAGCGTTTCGGCTGTTGCTCAAAGAACTGCGCGAGGTGCTTATAACAATGAGGCCTTAAACCACTCAAGTTCGATGTCAAATGGCTATACGGCAAACGCTATGGCCTCCTATGAGCTTGATCTCTTTGGACGTGTGCGTAACACCAATGAAATCGCCTTGCAGACGTATTTCCAAACCGAGGCCGCACAGCGCACTGCGCAGATGACTTTGATTTCGGAAATCGCCAACACCTGGTTAAGCCTAGGGGCGGCCAAAGATAAGCTTAAGTTAGCTACCGAGACGCTTGAGAGCCAAGAAAAGAGCTTTGCCTTAATTGAGAATAGCTACGAACTTGGAGCCTCGAGTCTAATGGATGTTCATCAGGCCAAAACGACAGTCGCGAATGCAAAAATTGCTCAGTCTCAGGCTACAGAACAGCTCGCGCAGTACAGAAACGCCTTAAGACTGCTTGTCGGTGGTGCTTACGATGAAAGTCTTGAGCCAGAAACGCTTCCCACAGAGGTCACAAATCCAATCTCAGCGATTTCCAATGTCCCAAGCGAAGTGCTTCTTAATCGCCCCGATATCGCATCGGCTGAAGCGCAGTTAAGAAGTGCCAATGCCAATATTGGTGTTGCAAGAGCAGCGTTTTTCCCGTCGATTTCTTTAACGGGAAGCACGGGTTACACATCAAGCCACTTGTCTGATCTCTTTAAGTCAGCGGGAGCCATTTGGTCCTTTACGCCATCGGTTACGCTTCCGATTTTCCAAGGCGGGCAAAACATTCAGAACTTAAAGGCAGCTGATGCGGCTAAACGCGCTGCGGTCGCTAAGTACGAATCGGCGATTCAGACTGCGTTTAAAGAAGTTTCTGATGCCTTAGCCACAGAAGGAACGATTCAAGATCAGCTTAAGGCCACAGAGCAATTGGCGGAAGCCACACACAAAACTTTTGAGCTTGCTCAAGAGCGCTACAAAAATGGTGTCGATAGCTACTTGCAGGTTCTCGATAGCCAAAGATCGGATTTTTCTGCGCAGCAGGCTCTTGTGAACATGAAACTAGCTCGTGCAACGAGCGTTATCACGCTCTACAAGGTTATGGGTGGTGGTTCCCAGTTAGCCGAAGAGGGTAATGAATCCTCCGAGGAGGCCGGGAAATGAGCACAACGAGTAAGAGTAAGCCAGTCGAACAAAAACGGCGACTTACTGAGATATATCGAGAAAAACTTGCAGAAAGCGAAGATCTCGTCAATCGTCGTCGATCAGAAATCCTTCTTGCCGCTATCGAGTGTTTTGGTGAAAAAGGCTTTGTTGCAACAAAGATGAAAGACATTGCTGCCCGCGCGCAAATGAGCGTGGGAAGCCTTTATAACTACTTTAACAACAAAGACGATATTGTCGAAACTCTCGCGCAAGACCAAACCGATAAGTTAATCGAAAAGATCAAGCGCGCCAATCGCGACGTGCCCACAAAGCAAATGCGGGATTTAGCTGGCATTGCAATGACGCGGCTTAACTTAAAGAATGCGATTTTTGCTTTGGATATTATGAACGCGACAACAAGTAACGAGCGTCTTTTAAAGATTTTGCAACGTTACGATAAGGTTTGTCGCGAGGCCTTGCTTGAAACCTATAAAAACAAAAACTACTACAACCCAGAGGCAAAGCTTGACCTAGACATGTGCTTACTTGATGGGTTAATTATTCGCGCTATTGCAGATCCAACACTCAATGCTGAGCGCCTTGCCAAAATGGTTGCTCGGCAAATCGTGATGAACGACTAAAGGGTAAGTCTCTTGCTAGATAAACAAAGGGCCACGCATTGCGTGGCCTCTTTGCAAGGTTAGAAACCTTGGAGGGATTACTTTAATTTAACGGGAATGAAAATTCTTCCTTGACCGCGTTGAACGAGAAGTCTCAAGGACTTGGTCTTTGAGATGACAGCGCCTAAGTCCGAGGGCTTTTTCACCTCTTTACCGTTAACGCTAATGATGATGTCGCCACGCTGGATACCGGCCTTGCGCGCTGCGCCGTTAGCCGAGGTGACCAAAAGGCCCTTAGTTCCAACGGAATCGGCTTCTTCGTCAGTCAAAGCGCGAACTGAGACACCTAAGCGAGAAGCGTTGTCGCTTGCTTTCTTACTTGCGTTAGAGGCGCCATCGGATTCGTCTTTACCCACTTTGACTTTCACAGTCACATCTTTTCCGTCACGGATGACTTTAAGCGTCAAATCCGAGCCAGGGGCAAGGGTGCTTACTAACACTGGGAGGTCGCCACTGTTGGCAATGGGTTTACCGTTAGCTTCAACGATGATGTCGCCTTCACGAAGGTTACTCTTAGCCGCAGGGCCCTTCTTATCGATTTGGCTTACCACAGCGCCCTTCGGGGTCTTTAAGCCAAAGCTTTCAGCAAGCTCTTGGGTCATGCTCTGAACAACAACACCGATGCGACCACGAGTGACGTGCCCTTGTGTGACAAGCTGGTCTTTAATCTGCAAAGCCAAATCAATTGGGATGGCAAAGGATAGTCCCATAAAGCCACCTGATGTGGAGAAGATCTGCGAGTTAATACCGACAACTTCGCCATCCATGTTAAAGAGCGGGCCACCAGAGTTACCTGGGTTTACAGCAACGTCTGTTTGAATAAAGGGAACATACTGATCGGAAGGCAACTGACGGCTCTTAGCCGAGACGATGCCAGCGGTGACTGTGTTATCGAGGCCAAAGGGGCTACCGATAGCAGCGACCCATTCGCCGACCTTTAATTTGGAGGAGTCGCCCATCTTCAAAGCCGGGAGGTCTTTGGCGTCAATTTTGACAACCGCAATATCGGTCTTTTTGTCGCTACCTAAGACTTTGCCTTTGAATTCACGCTTATCTGTTAAGCGAACGGTGATTTCGTCTGCGCCATCGATAACGTGGTGATTTGTGAGGATAAGGCCATCGGAACTAATAATGAAGCCAGAACCCGTGCCGCGGCGTTCAGGTTCTTCCTGAGGCCCCACGAAAGGAATCAGCGGAAAGCCGAAGCGCTTAAAGATTTCGGCTTGACGTTCATCGAGTTCGCCAAAAGGATTGGCGCCTTCGATCTTGCGGGCTTCGCGCACGGTAGAAATGTTGACAACGCCTTTACCGTACTTTTCAACTAAGTTAACGAAGTCAGGTAATTGCGTGCGAGCGCTTGATTCGGTCGCATCAGCCGCATAGGCCGGAGCATAAGATAGTGTCGAGATAGCAAGCACCGCTGAGAGCGCCGCAATAGTAAGAGGTTTCATACGTAATTTCATAAGTCTTTTAAGCTCCGAAAAGTAACAAGTGAGGCTAAGAACCTCAACATGTTGCAACGATAGACGAAAAACGGCGGGAAAAACGTATAGGAAGTTCGCAATCTGTGGCGATGCGGTTAAATTTGTAACAAAGCCTATGAGAAAAGGCAGCAAAAGAGGAAATTTCGAGGGAATATCAAGAAGCGCAATCGATTTGAAACTGCTAATGTGTTGAAAAAGTTCGCACGAACCCTGTATCGGAGACAGTCATGACAGAAAAAGATTCAGAGATTGTTGTTGTACAAGAGCCTAAAAAAGAAACGAACCAGGCTGAAAAGAGAGTCACACAGAACCCTGAACATAAGATTGTTGTGGTTGCAAAGATTGTCTACATCCTTCATGCACTCTCTATTCTTCTTGGGATTGCTACAGGCGCGTCGATTTTAGGAGCTTTCCTTTTTGGCTGGCCCTCGATTGCAGCGGTTGTTTTGAATTACGCCTTGCGTAGTGAAGCCAAGGGCACTTTCGTTGCAAGCCACTTTACTTGGCAAATCCAAACATTTTGGTCAGCCGCGATTTGGTCGCTTCTCGTGGCTGTTATCGGGATACTCCTATCTTGGGTTTTAATTGGCATTGCCATTTGGATAATCGGCTTTATGGTCATGGGTATTTGGGTGGGTTACCGAATCATTCGTGGCTGGATCCGATTAAGTTCTCGAGAAGAAATGCCCGTATAAGCTAGGCAAATCAATATTCATCCTTATGGATGGATTTTCACAGGACGGCTCATTGCATCAGTACAGTTCGCCCCTTGGAAAGTAATGCAAGAGAAAAACGTAAATGCTTTCCTCTTCTTTCGGATTTTTCCAGGGACAAACATGAAACGTAGTATTTTTATTTTGACAGCAGCCATGGCTGCTTGTGCTCAAGTTGCCCAAGCGGGCGGATTTATGCTCATGGAGCAGACAGCAGCGGGTCTTGGACGCGCAAACGCTGGTGCAGGCGTTTTCGGTGATGATGCCTCAGCCGCATGGTTTAACCCAGCGGGCATGACTCTTTTACAGGGTAACCGTTTCCAATTTGGAACCGCTCTCGGCGCTGTTGACGGCAAATTTGAAGCCACGAATGGCACGACAGACAACGCAAGTGATGGCATTGTGCCGATTCCTTTTATGCATGCGACGTTTCAGTTGACCGACAGAATTTGGTTTGGTTTAAGCGTTGATGTGCCTTTTGGTATGCAAACCAAATACAACGATGATTTCTACGCTCGCGACCGTGGTATTTCGGCAAAGGTGCAGACGATTGATGTCAATCCGAGTCTGGCCTTTAAGGTAAATGATGCGATTTCTTTGGGTGTGGGTGTTTCTGCACAATATGGTTCTGTCGAACTAGTCAATGGTTTTCCATATGATCGTTCTCTGTCTACAAAGGTTAAGGGATCGGATATCGCTTGGGGCGTCAATGCGGGTGTGATGTTTGTTCCGACAGAGAACACACGCTTTGGTTTAGCGTGGAGAAGCGCTGTTTCTCATGACTTAGATGGTCATTTGAATGCTTATGCAAATACTGCTGGCGCAGGCGAAACTCCAAATTTTGTTGCCACAAGAGTGGATTCAACGGTGAAATTTAAGACACCGCAGACCGTGATTCTCTCGGGCGCTTGGGATATCAATGAAAAATGGACCGTTGCTGGCACGTTCCGTTGGTCTGATTGGTCAACATTTGTGGATTTGCCTGTCTACAGCAGAGCCACGGGGAATCGCATTACTGCAACGGAAGAAAATTGGAAGGACTGCTACCTCTTTTCCCTCGGTGCGGACTACCGCTATAGCGATGAATGGACATTCCGCGCAGGTACTGCTTATGAAACATCCACGATTCGCGATGCGAAATACCGTATGACAACGGTTCCTGATAGCGCTCGCTTGTGGATTTCTTTGGGCGCTGGCTGGAAGCCCAACAAAGAATGGCAAGTTGATGTTGGCTACCTCTTTATGCATGGTCTCGGGCATTCGCGTATTACCACAAGCACTAGTAGCGACACAACAATGGGTACCTACAAGCGCATGAACGTTCATATGCTTGCTGTCCAAGCAATGTATAGCTTCTAATTTAAAGATTACGTTAAACGAGAGACGCCGGAGAGTTCGAAAGAGCCCTCCGGTTTTTTGTATGCGTGAAATTCCTCTTTCGTGGCTTAAACTTGAGTGTGCAAATCTAGCTTTGATACGGAGGGCAACATGACTAAGAAACTCTTTCATTACATTCATCACGCCGCGTTTTGGATTGAAGTCGAAGGTAAGCGCGCTCTTTTCGATCCGTATCTAGACGGGAACCCCGAAGGATTGACCGCCAAGGATGTGAAGGCCGATTGGATTTTTGTGAGTCACGCTCATTCCGATCACTTGGGCGAGGCTTTTGAGATTGCAAAAAATAACGGCGCGACAATCATCACCACAGCTGAAATCGCGGGGCTCGCAGCCCAAAACGGTTGCAAAGCGCACGCAATGCATGTGGGAGGAACATTTACCTTTCCCTTTGGTCATGTGCGCCTAACGCCTGCCTTTCACGGTAGCGGCATCGCAGGAGGTCACGCCTGCGGATTTATTGTTGATTTCTATGGGGCTCGTGTTTATTTCGCAGGAGATACGGGGCTATTTGGGGATATGAAGTGGCTTAGCGAAGTCGATCCCTTTGATGTTGCTATTCTTCCCATAGGTGGAAACTTTACGATGAATCCTAATGACGCAGCAATTGCTGCCAAGTGGCTCGGAGTCCCTACTGTGATTCCTGTTCACTACAACACGTGGCCTGTGATTGCGCAAGACCCGCTCGCTTTTAAGGAGAAGGTCCTGCAGTTGACGAAGGCTGAGGTCTTACTACCTAAGCCTGGAGAGACAATCGAAATCGCTTAAGAAGCGCTATCGGTTTCGCTTGAATCTTTCTCTTCTGTTGCAATGCAAATCAGAATCGAAACCGTAAGAGCGAAACCGAGACCGGCTAACCAGTAAAAGTAAATCATAGTTGTTTCCCTCTTAATAAAGTTGCTTATCGTTTTGAGCGACGTAGCTTTCGGTTACTTTGCCGCTCATAACCTTATAGGCCCAAGCCGTGTAGGCAAGGACAAAAGGAAGGATAAGTACGACAGCAAAGAGCATGATTTCAAGCGTCAATTGAGAGCTACAGCAATCCCAAATCGTTAAGCTAGCATTCGGATGCGTGGAGCTAGGCAAGATAAAGGGAAAGAGCGCCACAAGGGGTGTTAATACAATCGCAATGATTGAGACGCCACTTGCGATAACGGCACCCAACCCACAATGCCGACGCGCTAAAACAAGAACGCAAAGTTCTCCGAGAATCCCAAGGGCAGGTAAGACAAACAACACGGGATAACGAATAAAGTTCGTGAGCCAGCCGCCAGAGTAAACGTCAACGGTCTTAGAAAGTGGGTTTGCCGGCCCCGAAGGCGAAAGCCCTAGGCTTGCGACATAGCCATCGGTTCCAAGATAGGTCCAAGCGCCACCAATGGCAAACAAAATCGCTGTAATCGCCGCCGCTGCCGTCGCAATCACCGCAGCGCGCTGCTGCAGGATGTCTTCAGTTTTTAAAATAAGCCAGCACGCGCCGTGCACGATAATCATCGCAAGACTTGTTAATCCACAAAGTAGCGCAAATGGTGTTAATAGCCCCCAGAAGGAACCCGTGTAAATCGGACGCATGGTTTCATCAAAGTGAAAGGGAACGCCAAGAAGGAGATTGCCGAAGGCGACACCAAAGATAATCGGTGGTACGGCCGATCCCACAAAAAGCGCCCAATCCCAAGAATTTCTCCAACGGGTTTGAGGTAATTTGCTGCGGAAATCAAATCCAACAGGCCGCAAAATAAGCGCCAATAGGACAATTAACATCGCCCAGTAAAAGCCTGAGAAAGCCACGGCATACACTAAAGGCCAAGCCGCAAAGATTGCGCCGCCTCCTGTTAAAAGCCAAACTTGATTGCCATCCCAGTGGGGTGCAACGGAATTGATCATGCAGCGGCGCTGTGCATCATTTTTCCCAAGGAAGGGAAGCAAGGTGCCAACTCCCATATCCTGTCCGTCCATCACGGCAAAACCCGCGAGAAGAACGCCAATTAGGACCCACCAAATGAATTTGAGAATTTCATAGTCAATCATGGTTTTCCTCCTTTAGGCTTTGCGTTCAAAGAAGTAACGACCCGAACCAAGAGAACTTGGTCCGATACGTACAAAGCGTGTCATGAGCCAAAACTCAACGACAAGAAGAACAGAGTACAAAAGGACGAATCCTCCAATCGAGAAAATCAAATCGGTTGAGGAAAGCGACGAAACCGAAAGGTTGACAGGCAAGATTTCGTAAATGCTCCAAGGTTGGCGCCCGTATTCGGCAACAAACCACCCGAACTCACAGGCAAGCCACGGTAGCGGTAAGCTATAAAGCGCCAAACGGAGTACGCCTTTCTTTTGAACAATCGTATCTTTTAAGCTATAGATTGTTGTCAGCAGGAAGACAAGTAAGCAGACAAGCCCACAAACGACCATGATGCGGAAAGACCAATACATCGGTGTGACGCTTGGGATTGTGGAAAGGGCTGCGGCTCGAATTTGCTCAGGGGTGGCCTGAGAGACATCGGCCGTGTACTTCTTTAAGAGTAGGCCATAACCAAGATTGCCTTTGACTTCATTAAAGCGTTTTTGTAGGTCTCGATCATTAGGAGATTTGCGAAGCGCGGCAAGAATTTCAACAGCTTGCGCTCCATCGATAATGCGCTCCTGTGCGGCTTCAACAAGCGGATTGATTCCCACGATTTCTTGGCTAGTTGATCGTGTTCCCATAAGGCCAAGAAGCCAGGGAACGGAAATTTCAAAATCGTTGCGCCTCGCCTCTTCGTTAGGCATGGCAATAATCGAAAGTGAAGCAGGGGCTTCTTCTGTTTCCCAGATTGCCTCCATGGCTGCAATCTTTGTGGGTTGATTTTGTGTGACGAGGTACCCTGATTCATCGCCCATATGAAGGGTAAAGACCGTAGCGATAAGGCCAAAGAGTGCGGCAACTTTAATCGAGCGCTTAGCAAAGGCAATATCGCGTCCTTTGAGTAAATAAAACGCTGAGATAGCCAAAACAAAAATCGCTCCTGTCATATAGCCCGCATTAATCGTGTGCATGAATTTTGCTTGTGCCCAGGGGCTTGTGACAACAGCCCAAAAGTCGGTTGTTTCCATGCGCATCGTCACAAAATTAAAGTCGCTACCAACCGGGTACTGCATCCAGGCGTTGGCAATCAAAATCCAAAGAGCCGATAGGTTTGAACCCAAGGCCATCAGGAAGGTGACAAGAAGATGCTTTTTCTTACTTAACTTATTCCAACCGAAGAAAAAGAGACCAACGAATGTTGACTCTAAGAAAAACGCGAGAAGTCCTTCGATTGCTAGTGGGGCACCAAAGATATCACCCACGTAGTGCGAGTAGTAGGCC
Source organism: Bacteroidaceae bacterium (assembly GCA_963652725.1). Lineage (GTDB taxonomy): Bacteria > Pseudomonadota > Gammaproteobacteria > Burkholderiales > Burkholderiaceae_F > Duodenibacillus. Next base: position 107,771 of record CAVJUW010000001.1, read on the forward strand.
CAGTTTGTCCCGAACTGGAATTCCATCGTAATGCCTGTGGCCACCCCCATAGCAAAGTTAATGCCAAAGAGCTTGCCCCAGAACTTTGTCATGTCCCGATAGATTTCTTTACCAGTGATGACATAGCAGCTTTCCATAATGACAAGCAAAAAGGAAAGACCTAACGTAAGGGGTACGAAAATAAAGTGGTATAGGCTCGTGATAGCAAACTGCAATCGTGATAAATCAACGAGAGTAGAAGAAATCATGGACGCTCTCCAAGGGTAGCAACAGAAGCTGGAGGTCTGTCGAGAATTCCGACGGCAACGTTTTCTGGAGTCTGGTCAATGCGCTTGTCGGGCCCGAAAAATGCAAGCCACAAACAAAAGACCGCAGCGATTTTTAAGCAAAGCACAATCGCAATCGGCCTTGTCAGTCCGATTGTCTTGCGCTTTGGTTTTGATACGTTCTCACTCATAGACATCAACTCCGCTTTGATTCTACGAGAAGGAAAGCGAAGAGCGCCAATAGTCAGGACTTATGAAAAGCATTGGCAAAAGCTACGGCCATTGCTGAGTCTGCGCGAGAGGCGTCTTTTTTCTGGTAGGGCTCTGCGCGACGGGGTTTTCCCGCATTGTGCAATTTCTCTTTTTTAAAGGGGCGATTCTCTTTGGGATGCTCGCGTTTTTGCTCAGAAACAAAATGCGGTTTTTCTTTTCGTTCGGTACGAGCAATTCGCTTTTCTTCTGATGCAAATTTCATCGAAAGCGCCGCGCGTTTTCTTTCTAAGTCGACACTTAAGACGCGAACCTTCACGATTTGCCCAACATGCACGATATCGCGCGGATCTTTGACAAAGCGAGAAGACATCTCAGAGATATGGAGTAACCCATCTTGATGCACACCAATATCAACGAAGGCACCAAAGGCCGTGACGTTGGTGACAACGCCTTCGAGCGTCATACCGCTAACAAGATCTTTTAAGGCATGCACAGAATCGTCAAAGCGGGCGGCTTTGAATTCTGGGCGTGGGTCTCTACCAGGCTTCTCAAGTTCGTTAAAGATATCTTTCACTGTCGGAACGCCAAAGCGGTCGTCTGTGAAATCCGCGGCATTTAACTTGGATAAAACATCGTGATTGCCGATTAAGTCGGTGATAGAAAGGCCGGTTTTCTCGAGAATCTTTTCAACAACAGGGTATGACTCTGGGTGCACACAGGAGGCATCAAGAGGATTTGTGCCGCCACTAATACGTAGGAACCCCGCGGACTGTTCAAAGGCCTTGTCGCCAAAGCGAGGCACGTCTAAAAGCGCACGGCGATCAGAAAACGCGCCGTTTTTCTCACGATAGTCAACGATGCGTTTAGCTTGCAGGGAATTTAATCCTGAGACGCGGCAGAGCAAAGCAGCTGAGGCCGTATTTAAGTCGACGCCAACGGCATTGACACAATCTTCGACGATGTTATCTAACTTAGAAGAAAGCTTTGTTTGATTCACATCATGCTGATACTGGCCTACGCCAATGGCTTTGGGTTCGATTTTCACAAGTTCAGCTAGCGGGTCTTGTAAGCGCCTTGCAATAGAAACAGCGCCTCTTAGGCTCACATCCAAATCAGGAAGTTCAGCAGCTGCGCTCTTAGAGGCCGAGTAAACAGAGGCGCCTGCTTCGCTTACAACGACTTTTGTTAGATTAAGTTCTGGGTGATTGGCGATGAGTTCGGCGGCAAGCTTATCTGTCTCGCGACTTGCCGTGCCATTTCCGATGGCAATGAGAGTAGAACCGTGTTTACGAGCAAGGACAGCGAGTGTTTCAATTGATTGCTCCCATTCGTTACGTGGCTCATGTGGATAAATCGTCCCGGTTTCTATAACAGCGCCCGTTTCAGAAATCACAGCGACCTTAACGCCTGTGCGAATACCGGGATCTAAGCCAATGACGCCTTTGTGACCAGCAGGAGGCGAAAGCAAAAGGTCTTTTAAGTTTGTGCCAAAGATTTCGATAGCGGAATCTTGAGCCGCTTCTCTTAAGCGAGAAAAAAGACTACTTTCTAATTGCCAAGAGCACTTGACGCGCCAAGTCCAGCGAACAACGGTTTGAAGCCAAGCGTCAGCGGCAAGCCCCGTGTTTTCTAGATGGAGAAACTTAGCAATCATCTCCTCGCAGGGATGAACAGGAAGCGCTTCTTCTTCATCAGTAAGTCTCACGGAAAGCTTCAAGAATCCTGCGTCTCTACCACGAAACATCGCAAGCGCCCGATGAGAAGGAACCTCTTTAATCGCTTCAGCAAACTCAAAGTAGTCTTTGAATGTTGCCGCTTCCATTGCCTTTTTCTTTTCTTCGATAACGGCGCTAACCATGCGAGCGTTGTTCCAAAGGAATTCGCGTAAGGCTTCGAGCATATCAGCGTTTTCAGAAAACTCTTCAGCCAAAATATCGCGCGCTCCTTCAAGAACGCTTTTCACAGTATCAAAGCCTTTTTCGGGATTTAAGAATTCCTTGGCTTTTTCTTCAGGAACCAAGTTATGGTCTTTAAAAAGAGCCGCAGAAAGCGCTTCAAGACCAGCCTCTTTGGCAATCTGAGCACGAGTGCGGCGCTTAGGCTTAAAAGGTAGATAGAGGTCTTCGAGTCGCTGCTTAGTGTCAGCCTGAAGAATCGTTTCACGCAACTCGTCGGTTAACTTTCCCTGAGACTCAATCGATTCAAGGATGCTCGCTTTTCTTTCTTCAAGGCCTCGCCCGTATTCAAGCGCTTCTTCAAGTTCACGCAGTTGCGCATCATCGAGCCCTCCTGTGATCTCTTTGCGATAGCGTGCGATAAAGGGCACTGTCGCTCCAGAATCGAGTAATTTAATTGCAGCGTTCACCTGCTCGGTTTGAGCTTTGATGCTTGTTGCAATATGAGTGACGATGCGCTCTTGCGCAGCTAATTCGAGTCGAGTCATGAGAGAGATTCTTTCTTTAAAAAAATAAGGCGAACTATAGCGGTTGCAATTGAAAATCGGTGAGTGAAAAAGGCGCTTTTTAAATGACTATGCCGCCCTTAATAAAAAAAGCGGCATAGAAAAAAGAAACGTCTTTTCTTTATTTAAGCAACACGAGGAACGGTAAGACTTCCTTCAGGCATCAAGATTGTCTTTGGTTTATCGCCAACGAGTTTCTTAGCTACTTCGTAGGCCTCTTCAAAAGAGTCCACGGCTGCAGTAAAGAGCATGTCTTTAGCAAGCGCTTTATCGAGCCTTGTGACAAGGATGTAATGAGCCTTTGAAATCGGTCGCGTAATCGCAAACGCTTTATTTGCACCAATCTTAAAGTTCGCTTCAAGTTCGCACTTGATGGCCATTGGTGTTTTAAGACGTCTAAACGTTTCTTCGAGAACTTTAGATCCTGATCCTTCTTCGCAATCGGCAAAGAGAATCACAACGCCACCTTTGCGTACAGCGCACATGGCGTTATCCATCGTCTTTTGCATCTGATAGACGTTGATGTCTTTGGGATAGCCACCGCAACTTGCGATAACAAGATCGGCTTCTTCTGGGATGACGCTACCGTAGACTTCATCGACAAACTTACAAGCTTCTTTGTGAGCCGCAATGTAGTCGCCAGCAAACATCCGCAAGAACTGGTGCTTCGCGTTCAAAATCGCGTTAAAGAGAAATAGCGAACGTCCCTTAGCAAAAAGGGCAACGCCTTCCATCTGATCTTCGTAGCAGGGGTTGCCAACGGTCTTACCGAGCCCTGCGTGCTCATCGAGCATGAAACTGTGGTTGACGCGAATCGTTTCCATCGCAGCGCACCCAGGAAGAATTGCTTTTCTTCCGCCGCCGTATCCAGAGAAATAGTGGTGGACAATCGTTCCTGTGAGAATGACGTGATCGACATCGCAGAGGTGTTTATTGATCCAAACAGGTGTGCCGCGGGAAGTTTTTCCGAAGTACTCGAAATCTTTTTCTACGGTGCAAGTCGAGTTGTACATCTTAAGGCGACTCGCGACGTTTTCTCCAACAGCTTCGACCATCTCCTCGTGGGTCATATCGCGATGTGAACCAAGAGAAAAGACGATTTTCATGTCTTCGTCGCGAACACCAAGTCGATTCATTTCATCGACAAGAACGGGCATGAAGTCAAAACTATTGGCTACACGCGTCGGGTCGTTACAGATGAAAGCGACGGTGTCACCGGGCTTTACGATTTTGTCAATCGATTCAGTGCCAATAGGATTGCGAATCGCTTCAAGAACGCCCGCTTTTACATCAGCCATCACAGGAAATTCTTCTGTGCGAACCTCAGCAAGAATTTGCGAATCATCGAGACTAAATGTTTTGTGACCACGCCCATAGGCAAAACTAAATTCTTTTAGCGACACAAGAAGACTCCTTCCTTTAAGGTAAATGGTTCAACCAATCATTATAGGAGGCTAAAGAAACCCCTATTTTTCTAGCAACTTTAAAAGTGTTTGCGTTTCTTCGATATCGAGTTGCCCAGGAGCGGAAGTTTTCCCTAGAGCAGCAAATGTTGCACAAGAGCCAAAGATTGCCCCTGTGACGCGAGAGAGCATGCCGAGTTCTCCCATCGCAATCGCAATAACGGGGCGTTTAATCGCTTTTGCGCGAAGAAGAACCGAGAAAAGTTTTAGAACGTCATTTCTCGTTTTTGGCATCACAGCGATTTTCAAAACATCGGCTCCAATATCTTCCATGCGCATGAGTTTATGCCAGAGAATGGGTTCAGGAGGCGTCTTTTTAAAGTTATGAAAGCTTGTTATGACAGGAACGGAATGTTCTTTGGCAAGAGCCATAAGTTTTGCAATATCACCCCGCCCGAATTCGATATCGATGGCATCGGGCGTTGCCTCGCCAATAAACCGAGTTAAGAGTTTCTTGTACTCTAGGCGTGAAATCTCGGCTTTTCCCCCTTCGCGACTTGTTCTTAAGGTGCAAAGAATGGGCTTTTCTGTCTTTTCTTTAAGCGTTTTGTAGGCGGCACAAAGTTTTTCAGGCTCGAAAGACTCAAAAGAATCCATACGCCACTCAAGGATGTCAACGGGCATGTCTTCAAGCATCTGTGCTTTGCTGCATAGGCTACGAAGCGTTCTTTCTTCGAGGCTAACGAGAACTTTAACGGGGCCTCTTCCAAGGCAAACGGAACCAATCTTTACAGTACGCATAAAAAACTCTTTGAAGACCAAAGAAAAGCACAGTATAAAATGAGAAAAACGCCATCGGAAAGGTAAGAAGGAATGCGAATCGACAAATGGCTATGGGCAGCACGCTTTTTTAAGACACGAACCCTGTCTCGTGAAGCAGTCGAACTCGGGCGCGTGAGAGTCAGTGGCGAAAGAACGAAACCATCGCGAGAGATTCGGGTAGGGGACGTTTTGCAGATCATGCGCGGACAGGAGCGTTTTGAAGTTCAAGTTGCTGGCTTAAGCGAAGTTCGGGGACCAGCGCCCGTTGCGCAAACTCTTTATGAGGAAACCGAGCAGTCCAAGGAAAAGCGGACACGTATCGCTGAAATGAAGAGGTTTTCCGAAGAGCCTGCAACTTCGATTCGAAAAGGCCGCCCCACAAAACGCGATGCTCGTAAATTGCGTGAATTTAAATACGGGTAGAAAGAACGGCAATCCTTTCTACCCATAAAGAAACTCACACAAAGACTCAAATTAAAGCGCTAGGAAAATTCGCCAGCCATATCGACACTAGCAAAGTCCGTGAGCGGGAACTCAACAGGAAGCCCTGTTTTCTGACTCTTATAAATGGCTAGCACGAGTTCAAGGGCGCGCCTTCCGCAATAGCCATCAACATAAGGCGTGCGATTTTCTTCAATCGCGTTTTTCATATCGGCAAAGATTCGCAAATGGCCATTGCCGTAAACGTTCGCTGTCTCTTCGCGAATCGTGCGGATCTTCGCATCTTCTTCGCGTTCCTCGGCAAATTGCCAAATTGCGATTTCGTTAGCGGATTCGCCAGCAATCTTCACGGTGCCTGATTCACCGAATACGCACAGCGTCTCTTCGAGATTTTTCGGGAAGATATTGGTTGTTCCTTCAACAGTAGCGATTGCACCATTTTTAAAACTCACAACAGCTAGACCGACGTCTTCGGCTTCAATGTAGGGGTGAAAACGCCGACGCGTTGCGCCATAGACATATTCGATTTCATCTCCCATCATCCAACGCAATAAATCGATACCGTGAATGCACTGATTCATCAGGGCTCCACCATCGCGAGCCCAGGTGCCACGCCAGGCGGCCTGCGCATAGTAGTCGTGGCTACGGTGCCAACGAATGTGCACAGATCCGTGAGAGAGCTTTCCAAAGCGGCCTTCTTCTAGGGCGTGGCGCATAGCTTGCACCGCATCGTTATAACGATTTTGCTGGCACACGCAAAGCTTCACACCTTTTTGCTCGGCCTTTTCAATCATCGCATCGGCGTCTGGTAGGCTCATTGCCATCGGCTTTTCCACAATCAGGTGGACACCAAAATCAAGAACAGCAAGAGCCATCTTGGCGCGAATGCCACTATCCACAGCAAGGCTTACGACATCGATGTTGTTTTCGCGAAGCATTTGCTTAAAGTCCGTGTATTCCTTTGTGCCGTGAAGCTTAAATTCGTAGACAAGCGCATCCATGGCGCGTTGATTAAGGTCGCACACGGCGACAACATTCATGCCGCATTGCAAAGCGGCGTTAACGTGATTGGCGGCAATACGACCGCAACCGATAATGGCGTAGTTCATAGTTAGAAAAAAATAGTAAAAGAGAATCTTCTCATTGTAGCCGCCACCGATGCGCTAAAGCGGCGAGAACGGAACTTTCTTTTGTACTAGCGTTTTAACGCAAGAAAGCTTGGCGCATAAAGGGCGGCAAGTCGAATAGCCTCTACGAGGCTTACGGGACTAGCAAGCCCTTTACCGGCAATATCAAATGCGGTTCCGTGATCGACAGAGGTCCGCAAGAAGGGAAGCCCCAAGGTAATCGAAATCGTCCTCTCGAAATCGACCATCTTTGTCGCGATGTGCCCCTGGTCGTGATAAAGAGAAATCACAGCGTCGTAATTATTCGAAGTAAGTGCGAAATGAAAGATGGAGTCAGCAGGAAAGGGGCCTGTGACACAGCATCCAGCCTCTTGTGCGGCACGGATTGCAGGAGAAATTTCTTCTTTTTCTTCGTTACCAAAAAGGCCGTCGTCTGAGCAATGCGGGTTAAGCCCTGCAACGCAAAGTTTGGGGTTTGTAATGCCTAGAGACTGAAGCGCTGTAGCGCAACGCAAAATAAAGCAAGAAAGAGCCTCTTTTTTCACAGCGCTACAGGCATTAATTAAAGAAAGGTGGCGCGTAAAAAAGAAAACACGAAGATTCTTAACCTGAAACATCGTTAATGGATCTTTAGCTTGAGAGAGCCCTGCCAGAATCTCAGTGTGGCCGACGTAAGGGACTTTGGCTAAATGTAGCGACTTCTTATTGATGCACGTCGTTGCAACGGCATCGACTTTATTTTTTAGGGCAAGGGTAGTGGCTTTTGCCACATACTCGAAGGCGGCTTTACCACAAGCAGCGCTTTCTTTACCGATTTCAAAATCATCCAAGGTGATGTTATCTAGGCTAAGAAAGTTAAGAACGTTTTCACGAACATCAGATAAAGATTCGTCTACTGTGTGAATGGTTGGATTAACGCGCATGAATTGAGCCGCACGCGTTAGAACCTCGATGTTCCCAACGCCAAGAAGGCGTGCCGAACTCGTGACAATTGGGTCGAGAGAGGCCGCAGCCAAGATTTCAGGACCAATCCCTGCGGGATCTCCCATCGGAACACAGATAAGCGGTTTCATAGCGGCAATTCTCAACGAAGCTAAGTCAACAGGAACGTCAATCATAGCGCGCAAGGGTTCTTACTCGCCTTAAAATTTGCGCCTAAGAAATCCACGAGAGAAAAAAGATGATCAAGATGAAGGTGCATTTCCCTGAGGTTTTACTTGTGTTGCGTCATGGGCAAACGCAGTGGAACTTAGAAAAGAAATTGCAGGGTAGAACTGATATCCCGCTAAATGAAACAGGGAGAGCGCAGGCCACCCAAAACGGAAAGACGCTTCGAGCCCTCTTAGCAAAAGAGGCGATTGACCCAAAGGAAGTGAAAATTTTCGCTAGCCCCCTTGTCCGCGCGATGGAAACAGCGCAAATTGCTTGTAAAGAAGCGGGGCTCACTGGCGCAATTTGTCCTGAGCCGCTCCTTATCGAGCAGAGCTATGGACTTTTAGAGGGGATGACGCATAGTGAGATTCAAAAGAAGTACCCTCACTGTTGGTATATGAGGCAGCACGACCCGCTATCGTATTTACCGCCTGAAGGTGAATCAGGCGAGGTTTTTCAAGCACGAATTTCATCTGTGATTGACAAGGTAACAGGAGTGACGCTTTTGGTTGGCCACTTTGGTCTATTGCGAACACTTATTGCGCTTTGTAAGACAAACGATATTAAAACAGACATCGACTTTGAAACACTCACGGGTGCGCAAGATACCGTTTACATGGTTAGAGGCGGCGCTTTAACGCTACATACGGCTTCGAACTTGAAGTAAGACGCGACGCACGGGCGAAGGAAGGGCTTCGGTTTCAACTTCAAACCAAGAAATCCATTTGCCGTTACCCTCGGGCTCTTCATTTCGGGTGAGTTCTTTCGCATAGAGATCCACGTCAATTTCGTAGTGTGAAAAAGCGTGATGAAAGTGTGCGATAGGGACGCCCGTGACAAAAGCGACTTCAGGTAGGCTCCATAAGCCTTGCCAAACGGCTTTCTTTTCTCGCTTTGTAAGCCAGAGTTTCTCGCCTTTTAGGTAAAGAACCATAGCGACATCTCGTACGGGCTTGGCGTGCGTTTTGCGTCTAACGGGATACTCTGTTGGGTTTCCTTGAAGACTTGCTTTGCACCATAAGCGAATGGGGCAATCTTTGCAGCACGGTTGCGTTCGAGAGCAAAGGCTTGCGCCAACGTCCATTAACGCTTGGTTATAGATGCCAGCGTTTTTTTCGGGGACAAGAGTTTCGGCTAAAGCCCAAAGCGTTTTTTGGGAAGAGGCCTTTTCAACAGGGTCTTTCAGAGCAATTAATCGCGCAAAAATGCGCCGCACGTTCCCATCTAAGATGGGCGTGGCTTTGCCAAAGGAGAAACTTGCTATGGCGCCAGCTGTGCTTTTCCCGATGCCAGGAAGCGCCATTAGTTTTTCTCGCGTACGAGGGAACTTTCCGCCGTATTCGGTGGCAATGGTTTTGGCGCATTTCAAAAGATTACGAGCCCTTGAGTAGTAGCCAAGCCCTGCCCAGAGACGCATGACATCTTCTTCGGAGGCGTTTGCTAAATCAGAAAGCGTTGGATAGGCCGCAATGAATCGGTCAAAGTACTCGCTAACGACAGAAACCTGTGTTTGTTGAAGCATCACTTCCGAGAGCCAGCGCTTATAAGGGTCTTTGACCTGCCAAGCGAGCCCATGGCGCCCGTATTTCTTTTGCCAAGAAATGAGTGCGTCTGAAAATCCGTCGAAATTTTGTTTCGTTTCTTGCATAGGGAAATCGTAGCGAAATAGTTAGCTCAGGGGAATACGAAAGAAAATTTTGTGGTTTTACAAGCACTTTTAAAAACGCGAGAGAAAAGAAAGGGTATGATTGCGCCCCATATCGCCGAGTTAACGACAACTTGCGGGGCGAAATGAACAAATACCGCTAAAGCGTCTCCCGCATTCAGTCGCGAGCCACACTCCGAAAGTCATGCGTTAGGCGCTGTCCTTAGAACGCTTGAATTCATACAGGAGTTAGCATGGCCAGCGATTTTCTTTTTACATCCGAATCCGTTAGCGAAGGTCATCCCGATAAGGTCGCCGATCAAATTTCTGATGCGATTTTGGATGCGTGTATTGAGCAAGATAAGCTTAGCCGCGTAGCCGCAGAAACCCTTTGCACAACAGGTCTCGTTGTCTTAGCAGGCGAAATCACCACCAAGGCCGATGTCGATTACGAGGGCGTGGTTCGTCGTGTCTTAAAGCGTATCGGTTACGACAATGAAGAGTACGGCATTGATGGCAAGACCTGCGAAGTCCGTGTCTGCTACGACAAACAGTCGCCCGATATTAAGCAGGGCGTCGATGAAAAAGACGGTGACCCACTTAAGCAGGGTGCAGGAGACCAAGGTTTGATGTTTGGTTTTGCCTGCGATGAGACACCGACATTGATGCCTGCGGCAATCTTTTATTCGCACCTTTTAGTCGAGCAGCAGTCTCGCGTAAGACGCGATGGCACAATGCCTTATCTGCGTCCTGATGCCAAGAGTCAAGTGACATTGCGTTATGTGGACGGGAAACCCGTTTCTGCTGCCAAGATTGTTCTTTCTACGCAGCACTCTCCTGAGTGGAGCATCGGAAACGCCATGAAGCCCGAGTTTCGTGAGGCTGTGATTGAAAACATCATTCGACCCGTGATGCCCGCAGAGTGGCTCAAAGACACAGAATTCCTCATCAATCCCACAGGACGCTTTGTTACGGGTGGCCCGCAAGGTGACTGTGGTTTAACAGGACGCAAGATTATTGTTGATACATACGGCGGCGCCTGCCCACACGGTGGTGGCGCTTTCTCAGGGAAAGACCCCACAAAAGTGGATCGTTCTGCCGCTTACGCCTGCCGCTATATCGCCAAAAACATTGTTGCCGCAGGGCTAGCCAAGCGCTGCCAAGTGCAAGTGGCGTACGCCATTGGTGTTTCTGAGCCGATGAACGTTACGGTTCGTACAGAAGGCACCGGCATCGTCGCCGATGAGGTGTTATCAAAGCTTGTGAAAGAGGTCTTTGACCTTCGTCCTGGTGGCATTGTGAAGATGCTCGATCTTCGTCGTCCGATTTATGAAAAGACCGCCGCTTACGGACACTTTGGTCGTGAAGAACCAGAATTTACTTGGGAACTTTGCGACAAAATCGAAGCCTTAAAGGCCCTTGCAGGTCTCTAAAGATTTTTTTGAACTAGGAGGGCCTCCCTTAGAAAAGAGGCCCTCGCTAGAAGTAAGACATTACTTAGCTAATGTGCGCCAGACGCAGCGGCTCATCAATTCAAGTGAGTTGCCGAGCGTTGTTTCATCAAAGTCAAAGTGGTTGTTGTGGTGGCCAGCCTTACGGTTCGTACCAACCTGAACGTAGGTGCCCTTGCCGCCAGCGGCCTGAACGGTACTCATAAAGTGTGAGTAGTCTTCAGAGGCGCCAAAGCTCTTACGCTCGATGATGTTATTGAAAACGCCCATCGCCTTGGCTTCTTCAGCAACGACCTTGGCGCATTCGGCATCGGACTCACCACTCTTTGTGCCACCCATTAACTTAATCGAGTAGCCGCAACCCCACATATCGCCAGCGGCCTTGCCGATACGCTGCACTTCGCCAAACATGTAGTCGTTCAAATCGCTTGTGATGCCGCGTGTTTCGAGAACGAGAACGGCCTTCGGAGGAATGACGTTACGGCCTTCGCCACCGATTAATTTGCCGACTGTGATGCGTGTGTCGCCCTTGCCAGAACGGGGAATTGCATGCATGTTAAGAGTGGCAGTTGCAGCAGAAAGAAGAGCATTCTTTCCTTCTTCAGGAGCGTTACCCGCGTGAGCAGGAACACCTGTGTAGGTGATATCGGCCTTTGTTGTGGCTAAGAAGTTTGTTGTTCCGCAAATAACGGTTCCGAGGTCTGCGGCCTGGAATCCAATGTGCATGCCAAAGATGATGTCAACGCCTTTGACGGCACCGGCGTCAACCATCGGTGTTGCACCGCGAACACCTTCTTCCGCAGGTTGGAAGATAAAGCGAATCTTTCCCTTTAACTGGTCTTTGCAAGAAGCGACGACTTCGGCAAGCGCCAAACCAATCGTGACGTGACCGTCGTGTCCGCAAGCGTGCATGCAGCCCTTGTTAATCGAGGCAAAGCCTTCGGCTGTTGGGCGGTGTGTCGGCTCGTCGCACTCTGTGCAGTCGTTGCAGTCCATATCGAAACGAACAGCAAGGAAGGGACCTTCAGAGCCAAAGTCCATATCGGCCCAGAAACCTGTTAAGCCGCCTGTCATCTTGGCAACGAGTTCAGGATCTGCGCCCTGCGCGATGGCGCGTTCCTGGTGTTTTTTGAGGACTTCAGGAGCAGGAACGCCCATCATGGTCTCGGCCTTGACGGCGTCTTTACCCATGGTGATGGTGTAGCCCAAGCTCTGCATCTTTTTAATGGCCATTGAAGCCGTACGGAATTCTGTCCAACCAGATTCCGGATGTTTATGTAAGTCACGGCGTGTGGCAACGAGCCCCGGGGTGAGTTCTTTAACTTTCGCAAGCATTGTCTCGTTCATGGTTCAAGCATCCTCTTAAATAGTTACGGAAATCTCTACCGAAACAATAAATAGCGACGAAAAAACACTTGCCGATTGTTGTCTCGGTCACAGTAAATTGTAATGAAATTGACTTGTTCCTATAGGGGAAAATTGGTAAAAAACGTAAAATCTAGGGAAAGTCGCAAGTCTCTCTGAATAAAGAAACAGCCTTTCCGAAAAAGAAAGGTGTTTTTCGCTAAAAAGCCTCAAGGAAAGGTAAGGAACCGAATGTTTAAGCGCCAATCGTTTTACGAAATAGGACCCATTGAGAGACTTGTTTTTGCGTCCGTTATGCTTGTTGTGTTCCTTTTATTGATGAGTTTTAGCCTAATCGGGGAAGTCGAGCATGAACACTTAGGGATTGCTCTTATGGTCCTCATGATTTTTCACCTTCTTTTTGTGCGACGCAATAAAAGTAGCGCGGCCTCAGAGCGTTTTAAGGTGATTCTTGCGATTTCTTTTGCGCTTTGCGCTCTAACGGGAGCCGCCATATCGCGCTATGACTTTGGGTTTTACGAAGTCATTCCTTATAGCGAGGTTTGGCGAGAAATCCATTTTATGAGTGCCTATTGGTGTGTTATCCTCATTGGCATTCATATTGGGATTGAAGAAAAATCAATCGTGGAAATTCTGCCCAAAACGCTATGTCGAATTGGCAGAGTTTTCGTGTACGCTTTGAGTGCCTATGGCGTCGTGGTTCTTTTTACGTCGCCAGTTGTGTCGTATCTATTTTTTGGAAAAGGCTCGAGTCCTGTTGACTACTCAGCGGGATTGGGTGTTTTCTTTTCCCAATGTCTTGCCGTTATGACGTTAATGGCCTTTTTGAGCGCGAAGGTTCAACGAAAAAGGAATCAAGATGCCAATTGCGAAAGAAAAAGTGAATGAGGAAGTCAAACGCCTAAAGCGTCGTATTGACTGCGCCTTGGGGCGTGAGCCGTGTGATTTGATTATTCGCAGCGCTCAGGTGGCTGACATTATTAATGGCGTTCTTTTAGATGGCGTTGATATTGCGATTGACTCAGGTCGCATTATCGATATTGGGAAAAATATTCGTGCAAAGGCCAAACTCGAACATAAAGCTAGAGACGGGGTCTATGTCCCAGGTTTTATCGATTCGCATGTTCACATTGAGTCGTCTTTCCTGTCGCCATCGGGGTTTTCTGATTTAGTTGTTGTTCACGGAACGACAACAGCAGTTGTTGATCCGCACGAAATTGCCAATGTCGCAGGAACCGCAGGTATTGACTACATGCTTAAAGCAAGCGAAGGGCTGGCGCTCGATGTGCGAGTTATGCTTCCTTCCTGCGTTCCTGCCTCAAATTTCGAAAGTTCAGGCGCCACTTTAGATGCCGAGTCTCTTGCTCCGTACTTTGAAAACGAGCGAGTCTTGGGACTCGCGGAAGTGATGGATGTTCCAGCTGTTTTGTCGTGCCAAGAGGACATGCTTAAAAAGATTGCGATGGCGCATCTTGCAGGTAAGGTGATTGACGGGCATGCGCCACTACTTTCTGGCTCAGAACTTTCTGCCTATGCCGCTTCTGGCGTTCGAAGCGATCACGAAGGCTCGACCTCTGAAGAACTCACCAATCGATTCTCTCGCGGCATTGCTGTCAACCTTCGTGAAGGGTCTGCGGCACAAAATGTCGAAGGGCTTTCTACGGGGCTTAATGACTATAACTGGGCGCGTACTATGTTTTGCACGGATGATGCCGGTGCTGACGACGTGGTTGTTAACGGGCACGTGGTTCGTGCCTTACGTAAAGTGGTTTCCTTGGGGCTTGACCCCATAAAAGCGCTTGCGATGGGAAGCTATAACGTTGCCAAACACTACGGTATTCATGAAAAGGGGCTCTTGGCACCAGGATACGTGGCAGATATCGTTTGTGTGAAAGACCTCAAAGACTTTGCCGTGCTTGAGGTTTGGAGTAAAGGCGAGATGGTCGCTCAGGATGGGCAACTGCTTAAAGCGGCAACAGCCATAGCTGTACCAGTAGCGCTACGTCACACGGTGAACCTTCCACACGTTTCCCCCAAGGATTTTGAGATAAAGCCACAGGGAGAGGCTCACATTATCGGAGTTGTTCCTGGGCAAATTATCACGAAACACATCAAAAAGACGCTTGCTGTCAATCAAGACGGACAATTTGATGCGAAGGACAACCCTGGCATTGTCAAGATTGCTGTTCTCGAGCGCCATCATGGAACGGGAAATATCGGCTTAGGTTGGATTGAGGGCTATGTCGGAAAAGGCGCTTTGATGCAAGGTGCGATTGCCACAAGCGTGGCGCACGATGCGCATAACGTCATTGTCGCAGGCGATAACGAAGAGGATATGGCGCAGGCCGTGAATACGGTAAGAGATATTGGCGGCGGCATGTGCATTGTGAAAGATAGACAAGTGATTGCCACGTTGCAGCTACCGATTGCGGGACTCATGAGCGATATGTCGGCAGTGGGACTTGCTCAACAGAAAAAGGCCTTCAGAGAAATCGCTGAGCGCGAACTCTCCATTGCTAAGGGAGTGAATCCTGTGATGACGTTATCTTTCATGGCCTTGACGGCTATTCCTGAGTTACGCATCACAGATCGCGGTCTTTTTGACTTTACGAGTTTCTCCTTTGTAAGCGAAGAACAAAGGCACATAGCTCACATGAAGTAAAATCTCTGCCCTTATTGGAGAAAAAGAATAAAAATGAGTCAATCCCAACGAGAACAACGAGAACGCGAGCGACTTTCCTATCGTCTTTTACCAGGAGAAGAGCGCCACTATTTAGAGCGGCTTGGAGCCAAGATTTCTTGGTCCTTATACCGGGCAAAGGAGAAATCGCTAGGAACCGTTGTTTTGCTTCACGGCATTGCGAGTAACGGAAGCCGTTGGGAAGAGTTTGCAGAAAAGAGTTTTCTTCACGATTGTTGGGATATTTTGCGATTGGATTTGCGTGGCCACGCAGGAAGTGTGAGTTCCAAAGTCGGAACACTTGAAATTTGGAGCGAGGACCTTAAGGCTATCCTTGAGAGCGCGAACCTAAAAAAGATTGTGTTAATCGGTCATAGCCTAGGAGCACAAGTGGCGATTAAGTTTGCGCAGCTTTTCCCAGAGTTTTTGCGTGGGCTTATTTTGCTTGATCCCTTATTTTCTCAGGCCTTTACGGAAAAGACGCTTCGCTTAAAGCGCAAAAAGCCCTTGATTGTTGCCGTGGACTATGTCTCTCGCTTTTTTAATCTCTTGGGATTTCATCGCACAATTTATCCGCAAAACCTAAGAGACAAAGATCAAACAGCGCGCGTGATGATTGCTAAAGGCGGTAAAGACCTTCAGGCCTTTATTGAGCGGTATTCGTCGCCTAAGTTTGACATGAAACTTATTCACTTAGCGCAATATGCGCGAGATGTGATTGAAACGGGGCGCGACACACCAGGATCTGAAATCTTTTCGATGCCTACTCTTGTGATTGCAGCGAAAACTGGAACCTACACAGATTCTCGCGTGGTTAAAGAATGGGTCGATGCCATGCCTTGCGGGGAAATCCAGACGGTGAACTGCGTTCACTGGCCCCTAACAGAGTGTCCTGATGAGGTTGAAGCGGCGATTCGTTCGTGGTTTAGTAAGACAGGGCTTCAACCCTAATAAGAATCCAAGCTATCAAATGAAAACGCGACCGAACCGGTCGCGTCTTCATTAGAAGAAAAGCTTCTTAGAACTTATAGCGTAACTGCAAGCCATAGATTAGCGAGTGCTGTGTTGACCATTTACCAACACGAGTTGGTGTCGTTCCGTACTGAGCGGCAGTTGAGCGGTCCATGTTATAAAACTCAGAAGTTCCTAAACCTTGAACCCAAAGAAGGGCCGTATCAATGGACCAATTCTTATTGACGTTGTAAGAGGCGCCCAAAGATAGGAAGAGACGATCTCCGTCAGGAATGGTCGCTACGCGATAGGTTTCGTCATCCACAGCGTCTTCTTCGTATGCAACACCGCCTCGCACTGTCCATTGGTCGTTGATTTTGTAATCAGCGCCGAGAGCAAACAACCACGTGTTGCGATAGTGGTGGTGAATGGGGATTGCACCAGCGACTAGGGCGTTTGCTCCTGTCATCCCGCTTTGCTGCAATGTCCATGAGTGGCAGTTCTTCCACTTGGCCCAGCGGATGGTTCCCGTGAGGGTTAGCTTATCGGTGGCTTCCCAAAGACCAGAGGCGTAGACCGTGTCTGGTGTTTTGATGGTGACCTTGGAATCGTATTTTCCATTTTGGAGAGGAAATGTGCCAGCGGCTGTGGATACAGACTGTGCATCAGAAATCTTGAAATGACCGCTTGCCTTGTGTTTGACTGCTGAACGATAAGATAGGCTAAAGCGTGTTTTTTCTGTCGGGCGAAGGACAAAGCCCACGTTCCAACCCCAAGCCCAGCTGTCGCCAGTTTCTTCGCCATGACCGAAATACTGGTTGCCCGCAGCAAGATCTAAACCAAGTTTTGCCTTGGCATATTGCAAAGAAATACCGCCGCCAAAACTAAAGAAATCGTTGGGTTTCCAAGCAAAGCACGGATTGATATCGATATCCATTAATTCGGCTTCGGTACCGCGGTTGCCATAATTCCAATTGCCGTGCGAACGCTGTCCGTAACTTGTCGAAAGACCAAAAGGTAGCGCAATCCCGAGACCGACCCACCAATTCGGGTTGATTTGGTGTGTGACGTAGAAATTCGGGAGGAATTCGGTTTTGTTTTGACCGTCGTTTTTCTCTCCGTTACTATCAAACTTTACGACTTGGTTCATCGTAACGCCGATGACGCCCAATTGAACTTGTGTGCCAGGTAAGAAAACCATGGCCGCTGGGTTATAAAACGGCGCAGAAACGTCATCTCCTGTGATGCCAGCTCCAGAGTAGGCACGGCCGAGCGTGACGACAGATTGCTCTGTCAATTGAAATGAAGCTGCCCACGCCTCGGACGCAACCGACGCGACTGCACACACGCATGCTCCGATTGCTGTCATCTTCTTTAAATACATGGTAAGAATCCCCTATGTAAAAAACTAACTACATCCGCATGCCTAAAGGCCTTTCGGATAGCGAGATGCGAATTCTGAAAAAATATCAAGGGGAAAAACGCCCTTTTTTTTAAGTAGAAACCCTAGAAAAATAGGACGAAAAAAGCGCGCGAAATGGAGTATGCATTCGCGCGCGAGGGAAAGGAAATCTCTCAAAAAAGACGTGGCTTACTTCGTTGAGGGCACTGGTGTCCATCCTGTTGGGCAGGCACGAACATCAGGGTAATAACCTTTTTCAGCTTCACACCAGAAAAGCGTATTGCTACGAATTGTCGTGCTCGAATTGCTTGCCGCAGCCTGTTGCGTAGAGTAGCTACTTGCCTGGTTCGAGGAGTTAATCGCCGAAACTGTGGCACCCGCAACAATCGCGCCAAAAATCATGGGAGCAACCCAATCGGAACTGTGGTGGTAGTGATGCACAGGACCACGCGGAGCTGGGTGATTCGGAGCAGCGCGGTGCGGGGCAGGGGCTCCATGGTGGGGAGCAGCGTGCTTGGCCGGTGGCGGAGGCGCCGCGTAACTCGCACTCATTCCCATCGTTAGTCCAAGAGTTGCGCAAGAAAGGGCGCAGAGGATTTTTTTCGCTAAGTTTTTCATAGTCGGCCCCCTTTTGTGGGTATGTTCGTAAGCCCCCGTGGCTTACTGTTGGAGCCACTATAACGCACAAAAAATAAAGCACAGCCCTTTCGAAACAAACGGTAATATGTTTTTGCAAAAGTCACGAGATGCTCACAGAACTTATAACTTTAGGCAAAATACGGACTATGACAACGATCGAACAGTTAGAAAGACTTCGCGAGCCCTTTGCTAAGGAACTCAAAATTGTCCTTGGTACGCTCTTTATCGCGACCGCAGCCTGTATGGCTGTAGCGGCAAGCGATGTGTATGACAACAACCTTGTTAGCGCAGCGGGCAATTTCGGGCTTTTCTGTGTGCTCTTTCGTATTTATCTGATGGCACCTAGAACGCTTGCTATTGCAAGAAAGGGCTCGCCGCGTTGGATTCGCGCTGAAACCGAGTATCTAGAAACTCATTTTCCGTGGTATGAGCTCGTTGGGAAATTTGGCTGGGTTTGTCTAGCCATTTCTGTGGCACTGCAACTTGCGATGGTCACAGGCTCCATGGAAGGCTTATAAAGGCGTTTTTCCGCTAGTAAAAGATGCTCTCTAGCGGGTTGTGGCAAGAAAACCACTTAAGAAAGTCTGAAAAGAAAGAAATCTACTCTTGACAAGAGAGGTCGAATACACGCATAATCCTCCCCTCGCAGATTGGAGGGGTGCCCGAGTGGCTAAAGGGGGCAGACTGTAAATCTGTTGGCTTACGCCTACGATGGTTCGAATCCATCCCCCTCCACCAGCGACTTGATCGAACAGATCATTACGTTGTTGAGGATTGCAGTGCGGACCAAAGAACGGTGCCGAATTGCGGTTGTAAGCGGGTGTAGCTCAATGGTAGAGCAGAAGCCTTCCAAGCTTATGACGAGGGTTCGATTCCCTTCACCCGCTCCACAAACTCACAATCGTGCCCGTGTGGCTCAGTGGTAGAGCACCCCCTTGGTAAGGGGGAGGTCATGCGTTCGATCCGCATCACGGGCACCAGTTTTCGTTTTTTATTTATATATTTTTTCGGGAGTGGCCCGAGGACTTTTGTTCAGGAGTGAACTACCATGGCAAAGGAAAAGTACGAACGCACAAAGCCCCACGTTAACGTGGGCACGATCGGTCACG
>CAVJUW010000002.1:0-30083 GCA_963652725.1 Bacteroidaceae bacterium
TTCGGGCTAGTTTAACTCCAAGGTCTGCTAGTTGTTTGTAAAGACCATCTTGAATTGATTGATTCGAAGCATCACCGTTTGATGCCTGCAAGAGCATCGCAATAGAACTCATCTTCAGCGGTGTGATTTTGCGGATGTTCCTAGGAAACATCCACATGGTACGAAATCTCGATGACATATTGGATGCAACTAATATCAATGTGGTCAAAAGTGGTGGAGGTGAGGGGAGTTGAACCCCTGTCCGAAACGATTCTTCCGCCAGATCTACATGCTTAGCCCAATCATTTAAATTTCGCTCCCGATACTGCCAATGG
Source organism: Bacteroidaceae bacterium (assembly GCA_963652725.1). Taxonomy (GTDB): domain Bacteria; phylum Pseudomonadota; class Gammaproteobacteria; order Burkholderiales; family Burkholderiaceae_F; genus Duodenibacillus. The sequence goes on from CAVJUW010000002.1 coordinate 315, forward strand.
ACGGGCCTACCGAAAGCTAGTCACTAAGATTTTCGAGAGCATCGTCGTGACTCCACTGCTCCTTAGTCTCTGTATATGACGGTGCTCTTGGTTTTACCCAAGCCAGACCAGAGACCAACTGGTGCACCGCTCGCGGCTCTTAGGCGGCGAGAGCGAAACGCTCGTTATTGGCGTTTATATTTTTTCTAGCTGTTTAACGAGGAACCAGACCTCGGCATGCACCGTGCAGCGTCCTACGCCCCGTCGAAGCCAGGACACCCCCACGAACGCGAGAATTATAAACGGGAGCGTCTTTTGACTTATGAAATTTTTTCGCTTTTCACTCCAATTATTTGGAATATATTCTAAATAATCCTACATTAGAGTAGAAAATTGGAATAAAATCCAAATAAATTGACATTTGGAGCAAGAAATGGATTTGATTCCAAGAAATAGTTGTTTGAGAAAAATCGAATCTTTTCGTGATAAGTCGCTTATTAAAGTCATCACAGGCGTGCGCCGCTGTGGCAAGACGACGCTGATGAATCTCTTTAAAGAGGAACTACGAAAGACGGGAGTCTCTGATGACGCAATCGTGACGATTAATTTCGAAGAATTTGATTCTTTGAAGCTGACTAATCCCGATGCGCTTCACAACTATTTGAAATCCAAACTCATCCCCAAAAAGATGGTTTATTTCTTCTTAGATGAAATTCAACAAGTCAAAGATTTTCCTCAGGTTCTTGATAGCCTATATATCCGCAAAGGTGTGGATTTGTATATCACAGGATCGAATGCCAACTTGTTGTCCTCCGAAATCGCAACCTTGATTTCAGGAAGATATATAGAAATCAAGATGCTGCCACTTTCTTTCTCCGAATTTGTTGGTGCTCAGAAGAAAGAGCGTTCTTTGGCGGAGAATTACCGCATGTATTTGGAAAAGAGTGCCTTCCCTTATGCGCTTGCGATGGATACGTCAAACATGGTACGTGCGTATTTAGAGGGAATTTACAACACGATTTTCGTCAAAGACGTGATGCAACGGAAAGCAATAGCGGATCCAGGACTCTTAGAGAGTGTGGCGCGCTTTCTTTTTGACAATATTGGGAGTCTAGTTTCAACGAAAAAGATTGCAGACACGCTGACAAGTTTAGGTCGCAAAGTCGATGTGAAAACAGTTGAGAAATATGTGGCAGCGCTCACAGAGAGCTTTATTCTCTATGAGGCACGACGTTACGACATTCAAGGAAAAGAACAACTTGCTCGACTTGAGAAATACTATCTCGTTGATTTGGGGCTGCGGCGTGTACTGCTCGGTAATCGTGCGATGGATGTCGGTCACGTACTTGAGAATGTTATCTACCTTGAGCTTTTACGTCGTGGATTTGAAGTCTATGTTGGGAAGGTAGCAGACAATGAAGTTGACTTTGTTGCGAAAAACGAGAATGGTTTACGATATATTCAGGTTGCAGCAACAGTGCGCGATGAAGTAACGCTCGCTCGGGAATTGAGGCCTCTGAAGAAAATCCAGGACTCTTATCCCAAGTTAATCCTAACGCTCGACGAGGATCCGACGGCAGATTTTGAAGGGATTTGCCGCATAAATGCTTTGCAATGGCTTATCGGAACCGCCTAAGTGGAGGTGAGGGGAGTTGAACCCCTAATAATCGCGTCGCACTTATGCACCAAAATGGGGCGTAACCCTTTACAATGTGCCTATCTCCTAGCAGGAACGAAGTTCCTGCTAGTTCAATTTGAATTTCTAATAAAAGCAAGATTTAACACTGAGGATTTTTCGCGATGACAACGCCAGCCGAAGTAATCAAGATGATTGAAGACGAAGACGTAAAGTTTGTTGACTTTCGTCTCACAGATACGCTCGGGAAAGAGCAGCACCTCACAATCCCTGCTCACCGCTTAACCGAGAAAGTCTTCGAAGACGGTCAGCCCTTTGATGGTTCTTCAATTGCTGGATGGAAAGGCATTGAAGCTAGTGACATGCTCTTAATGCCTGATGCATCGACAGCGCGTATGGATCCTTTCCGTGAGCAAGATACTTTGGTTCTTACCTGCGATGTGGTTGAACCAGACACTGGTAACGGTTACTCGCGCGACCCCCGTTCAATTGCCCGTCGAGCAGAAAACTATCTCAAATCCACGGGTATTGGTGACAAGGCTTTCTTTGGTCCGGAGCCTGAATTTTTCATTATTGATGGCGTCACTTGGAGCACAGATCCAGAAAATACGTTCTTTAAAATCCGCAGTGCCGAAGGTGCTTGGTCAAGCAAAATTGACTACGAAGCAGGAAACATCGGACATCGTCCGCATCCTAAGCACGGCTATCTAGCTTTGTCTCCAGTTGAAAGCCTTACAGACATTCGCTCTGAAGCCGTTACGCTTCTTGAGCAACAGGGTGTTCCTTGCGAAATCCACCACCACGAAAACGGTGGCCCAGGGCAGTGTGAAATCGGCACAAAGTTTTCGACATTAGTCGAACGTGCCGACTGGAACCAAATTTTGAAGTACACCGTTTGGAACGTTGCAGCCGCTTACGGTAAGACAGCAACCTTTATGCCTAAGCCCATTACAGGCGACGCGGGTTCCGGCATGCACATTAACCAATCGGTTTGGAAGGGCGATAAGAACCTATTTGCAGGTAACGGCTACGCGGGACTCTCGCAAACAGCGCTTTACTACATTGGCGGCATCATTCGCCATGCAAGAGCGTTAAATGCAATTACGAACCCGACGACCAATTCTTACAAGCGTTTGGTTCCTGGTTACGAAGCTCCAGTGAAGCTCGCGTACTCCGCACGCAACCGTTCAGCTTCAATTCGTATTCCGCATGTGGCTAGCGAAAAAGCCCGCCGCGTTGAAGTGCGATTCCCTGACCCACAAGCCAATCCCTACTTGGCATTTGCCGCTATGTTGATGGCAGGGTTAGATGGCATTCAAAACCGTATTGATCCGGGCGAACCCGCTACAAAGAACCTTTACGATTTGCCGCCAGAAGAAAATGCGAAGATCCCCGTTGTTTGCGCAGATCTCGTTGAAGCGGTAAATGCCTTGGATGCTGACCGTGAATTCTTAACGCGTGGTGGTGTTTTCACAGACGATTTTCTCGATGCTTACCTTGCGATTAAACGCGCAGAAATCGAGCAGTATCGCTTAACGGTACAGCCCTGTGAATACGCGATGTATTTCTCGCTTTAAAAAATGCGCCTTAGAAGCCTCGCGCTTCTAAGGCAAAGCAGTTCTTTTTTAAAGGCGTCTATCTAGATGAAGCCAGCCGTGGATTTTCAGAAATTCGTGACGAAAACGATGTCAACGGGCATCGCTTTCTTAGATGAGTCTGGAACCATTTTGTGGTGTAACGAAGCTGCCGCAAGCCTTTTTGGCGCTTCGGAAAAAAGCCTTCTTCACTTAGATGCTTCACAGTTTTTCCCTCCCTTAAAGAAATGGATTGCGCACCTTCATGGAGAATCCGATAAAGGAGAAAGCTGTAGCGCTCTTGTGCGGTTAACGCCTTTAGCGGGAACTCCCAAAAAAGCCGTTTTGGCAGTGCTTTCGAATCCAGGGACTGGCTATCTACTTCTTGAGATGACTGAAGCAGAACAGGCTTTTACCCTAGAAAGGCAAGAGCAAAAAGAGGGGCTTAGTGATGCAAGTCGCGTTCTCTTAAGAAACCTTGCTCACGAAATCAAAAACCCCTTAGGCGGCATCCGAGGGGCAGCGCAACTACTTGAATCTGAACTCACAGATGCTTCACAACGAGAATTCACGACAGTGATTATGAGTGAAGCAGATCGCCTTCGTAACTTAGTCGACCGTCTTTTGGTGCCGTATCGCGATGAGCAGCATGTTGCGATGGTAAACATGCATGAGATTCTCGAAGGCGTGAGAAACCTTATCCTCGCGGAATTTCCAGCCGGATTAACGATTGCGCGCGATTACGATGTATCTGTTCCTGATTTTCCCGCAGATCGCGAGCAATTGACGCAGGTTTTCTTAAACCTTCTAAGAAACGCGGCTCAGGCCTTAAGTGAAAGAATCAAAGAAAACACAGCCCGAGTGACTGTCAAAACGCGCGTCACGCGTAGCGTAACTATTCATCGTAAAGTCTGCCGTTTAGCGCTTGCTGTTGACATCATCGACAATGGCCCTGGAATCGATCCGAAGATTCGGGAAAAGATTTTCTATCCCTTAGTGACCACGCGGGCTCACGGCACGGGATTAGGCCTATCGATTGTACAAACCTATGTCGAGCGCAATGGCGGTGAGGTGGAACTAGAAAGTGAGCCAGGTCGCACAGCATTTCGGATTTTGTTGCCACTACAAAGCGCTAAGGGAAAGGGGACGAAGCAATGACATCGATTTGGATTGCAGACGATGATCGCTCGATTCGCTGGGTTTTAGGCAAAGCCCTTGAAAGAGAGGGGATGCATTACCGACTTTTCGAAGAGGCGCAGTCCGTTCTTCAGGCTCTCGAAAAAGAAAAGCCCTCAGTGCTTCTTACAGATATTCGCATGCCAGGAATGAGCGGAACGGAGCTCTTAAAAGAGCTCAAAAGAATTAGTCCCGAGCTGCCTGTAATCATCATGACAGCGTTCGGTGACTTAGAAAGCGCTGTTTCTTCCTTTGAAAGTGGAGCTTACGAGTATTTAGCCAAGCCCTTTGATGTCACAGCTGCCGTAAGTCTCCTAAAAAGAGCGTGTGAAGAAAACGAAACGATAGACGCAACTCCTGAGACCCCAGAAATTGCAAGCGAAATCGTCGGGCAGTCTCCTGCGATGCAAGAGCTCTTTCGAGCGATTGGACGCCTTTCTCACAGCCACACAACAGTACTAATCACTGGAGAAAGCGGTACGGGTAAAGAACTAGTCGCTCGTGCTTTGCACCGCCATAGTCCCCGTAAGAATGCGCCTTTTATTGCAATTAACACGGCAGCAATACCCGGAGAACTCCTAGAAAGTGAACTCTTTGGTCACGAAAAAGGCGCCTTTACGGGTGCCAACGAACAGCGCCTCGGGCGCTTTGAGCAGGCAAGCGGCGGAACGCTTTTCTTAGACGAAATTGGCGATATGCCAATGCCCATGCAAACAAAACTTTTGCGTGTATTGTCTGACGCAAGTTTTTACCGCGTTGGAGGCCGCACACTTGTTCACGCCGATGTGCGCGTCATTGCAGCGACCAATCAAAACTTAGAAGCGCGTGTCGCAGATGGCCTCTTTCGTGAAGACCTCTATCACCGCTTAAATGTGATTCGTTTAAGGTTACCTCCACTTAGAGACCGCGCTGACGACATCGCCGCATTAACGCAACACTTTTTAAGTCGCGCTTCAGAAAGCCTTAAAACAGAGAAAAAACGCCTATCCGAAGAGGCACTTTCCGTGTTAGAAAAGTTTCCCTTCCCAGGCAATGTACGGCAACTCGAGAACCTTTGTAATTACTTAACTGTAATGGCCCCTTCGCAGTTAATCCGCGTTGAAGACTTGCCTGAAGAAATCCGTGCGGCAAAAAGCGCCTCAGAAGAAAAGCCTCTGGCTCAAAACTGGGAAGAGCTTTTGCGTCACGCCGCACAAAAGGCGCTGACAGACAAAACACCTGATGTGATGACTTCCTTTACGAAAGACTTTGAGCGCATTCTTTATGAAGAGGCCCTTAAGGCAACAAGTGGTAAGCGGCTTTTAGCGGCTAAGGCATTAGGTGTTGGAAGAAACACTTTAACGCGTAAATTAAAAGAACTTGGAATCGATGATGCTAATGCGTAATCTACCAAGCCTTACGTCTTTTGCTAACGAGGTGATTTCTCTTGGTGGAAAACCCACGCACGTAAGGAGGCTATTTCGCGCTTGGCTTGGCAAGGCCTCTTGGGATGCCCCTAGTTATGCCGCTTATCCCAAAGCGTTAGCTGAAAAAATCAGTGACCTTCGCAGTCAACTTCTGAGCCTTACCAAAGTCACGGCTTTTCCTAGTAAGGTCAATTCGAGCACTAAGCTTCTTGTGGCGCTTTCCGATGGCCAGTGCGTTGAATCCGTTCTTTTGCCACGCGATGCTGTCTGCGTTTCCACGCAAGTCGGATGCGCTGTGGGCTGTAAGTTCTGTATGACAGGAAAAGGGGGCCTTGTTCGGCAGCTCACGAGCGCAGAAATCGTCGCACAATACGTAGCGGCTTTAAAGCTAAATCCACATCTAAAGAAAGTTGTGTTGATGGGAATGGGCGAGCCCTCGCACAACCTAGTAGCCGTAAAAGAAGCTGTTGAGTTTTTAGGGGACGTTGCTGGTTTGGCGCATAAAGAAATTGTTGTTTCAAGTGTCGGAGACAATCGGCTTTTTGATGCAATGCCAACGTGGTCTGTGAAACCAGCATTTGCTCTTAGCCTACACACAACAGATGCCGCACTGCGAGAAAAGCTTCTTACCAAAGCGCCACGAATTCCTGTTGAGGAATTGATTGAGAAAACAGTTTTCTACGCCAAAGAAACAAAGTATCCTGCGCAGATTGAATGGACATTAATCGCGGGCGTTAACGATAGTGCTAAAGAGGTTGAACGCCTAGCCGATTTATTAGATCCCCGCGCAGCGATGGTCAATTTCATTGCTGTCAATCCCGTAGAAGGCACAGGCTTTACGCGCCCCACAGAAGAACATATGCAAGGTCTCATTACGATTTTGCGTCGCCGCGGGTTTGTTGCCACAGTAAGAGAGAGCGCGGCGCAAGACGTTGAAGGCGGATGCGGACAGTTGCGAGCACGAGTTATCAGTAAGGAGAGCCAAGAATGAGGCGACGCAAACAAAAATTTAATCGCGAGAAGTCACGCACGATGTGGCTAGCTTGGTGCGCCTGGGCTGTGATGGGAGGCATCTTTGTTTTCGAGGATACGCAAGGCGGAACAGGGTGGCTCACCTGGACAATGACGGCTCCTTTTTGGATTGCATTTGTTTTGTGGCCCTTTTTGTGGCTTTGGTTAAGAAGTCGTCGCGATGAAGCGGCTGTTGAAATTGATGACGATATTGCGTCTGGTGAAGTGAAATGCCGCCTCGTGCAAAAGGGAGGGATTCGTTACGCAGAAATCCCTCAGGTCCGTGAGGTTTTCTCTATTGAAGGGAAACTCAATGCCGTTACTTTAACCGGAGGAGACGAGGCGTTTGTCAAACTTGACGAATTGCGGCGTTACGCCAAAGACAACCGTGCTCTTGCTTCGTGGCTAGAAGTTGTGGATTCTCTTAGCTATCCGAGAACGTATTACTGAGTTTTGCTCTGAATTTTCTTGAGAAACCTCCCGTAAAACTTAAGCTTCTCTTGGGGAGAACCATATAATCCAAAAAGAGAAAAACAAAGGCGAAAAGGCTTTAATGTAAATAGTCTCTTCTCTTTTGTTGCGGAGAGGATCTTCCAAATGACGCTCACCACAACGCTTAAAACAATACCTTACGGCAAAACAGAATTCCGTAGCATGCGTCAGGGTAACTATGCGTATGTCGATAAGACTCGCTACATAGAATTGCTCGAAAGGTACGCAAGTGAATTCCCATTTATTGTTCGTCCGAGACGTTTTGGCAAAACGCTTTTCACGCAAATGCTTGAAACCTATTACGACGAGAAATATGCGGATGAATTTGAGAAGAATTTTTCAGGAACCTACATTGGCGAGCACAAAACGGAATTGGCAAATTCTTTCCGTGTTCTTCATTTTGACTTCTCTGGTTTCTCTTCGTCACCTAATATCATCAAACGATTTGACGAAAGTGTAAGAACGTCCATCGCGACATTTTTTTCAAAGTATCCTCATCCCCGTCAGGATTGTATTTTGGATAGGGATTTTCCTGATGCATCTAGTATGCTCGAGGCTTTTTTCGGCACCCTAGGCGATGTCTATGACTCAAAACTATATGTCATCATCGACGAATATGATCAGTTTGCAAATGAGATTCTTTCAAGCGATGTGAATCGCTTCAAAGACATGACATCTAAGCAAGATTTCTACAAAGATTTCTTCACAACGTTAAAGAAGGGAACAGCAGGAATCGTTGCCCGTGTATTCATCACGGGAGTTTCTGTGTTTTCTTTAGACTCGATGACATCGGGATTCAATATCGCTGACAAGATTTCGACATCGACGTGTTTTGCAGGAATGTTTGGGTTCAATGAATCAGAGTTAAGAGCCCTAATTCCACAAGTTGTAGATTTAAAAGACTGCGGTCTTACTTTGGATTGCGTTGTTAACCGCATGAAGGAGTTGTACAACGGGTATCGCTTCAGTTCGCGCAGTACCGAAACGGTTTTCAATCCAACAATGTGTTTGTATTATTTAAACGCATTGAGACGAGAGAGAGCAGAACCGAGTTTTATGCTTGACTCTAACTTGGGACAGAACATAGACAAAATTAAGGGAATTTTAAGTCTAGGCAACCCAATTTTGGTCAAAGAAATTCTTGACAAAGCTCTGAAAAGCATCCCAATTCCTTTTGATGAAGGCGCTTCGGAGTTGAACCTAAATTTGCCACGAGATATGGGTAAACGAGAATTACTTTCCGCTCTTTTCTATATGGGGTTCCTGACCTACGATGGAGGAGATGAGCCAGCTCTATGTATACCCAATCGGGCCATTCGGATTCAATTTTTTGAATATTTTTTAAAGTACGTCATTGAGGTCAAACACGAATTTACGGAAAAGACCTTTAAAAAGACCTTGCAGCCTCTTGTAGAAGGCAATCCCCAACCGTTCTTTAACTTTATCTGTGATCGCTATAGTGATGCGAGTGGTTTACATGCTCACGCGCACCTCAGAGAGAGGGAATTTCAGTCGGTTCTTATCTGTGCCTTTACATTAACGGAGTTGTACGACATTCAAAGTGAACTAGAAGTTAGGGGAAGGCAAGCGAAGGGCTACGCAGATATTCTTGTGACCCCTAAGAAAGAAAGTGCTGCAAAGTATTCTTACCTTATGGAAATCAAGCACCTTAAAGCAGAGCAAGGACAAAACACCACACTTCTGAAGGAAACCGTCAAAGAGGCGAAAGAGCAACTTGCACGCTATAGCCTCGGAAACAACATTGGTGACATTCAAAACCTTAAACGCGTTGTTGCGGTTTTTGTCGGTGTTGAACTTAAAGTGCTTGAGATTTACTGAGAACTCTCAACGGGATCAAACGTGATACGAATGGTCTTCGGGAGCGTCTGACCAGGGTCGGCCGCTGGGAAGGGATCAACACGACGAATCGCGCTTTCCACTGCCGAATCAAAGGCAGGAAGCCCTGAGCTTTGTTCAAGCTTCGGGGGCTTTACTTGTGAGCCATCGGGCAAAAGGTAGACCGTGTAAATCGCTAGATGTTCACCACTTTTAAGCCCTGCTGGGACCTGATAAATAATCTGAGAGCGAAGTAAAGAAACAACGCGTGCAATGTAGCGAGCTTGTTTGGCACCCGTTGCATTCGGAGTCTTTACGCGCATATCGCCTGTTGTATGACCCACGCGATTTGTTGCTTTGTCTGTTGTGGCCGCTCCTAAGATGCGGGCAAGTTCTGCCTGACGTAACTGTTCTTGGCGACGCTTTTCTTGAGCAATGCGCTTTTGCTTTTCTTCTTCGATGCGCTGCGCTTCAGCAGCAGCCTGTTCGGCCTTAAGCTTTTCTTCAGCGGCTTTTTCTCGCTCTTTAGCTTTCTTTTCTTCTTCAAGTCGAATTTGCGCTTCGCGTGCTACGCGTTCTTCAATATCGGCCTGTGTTGGTTTTACTGTTTCAGGCGCCTCTTGAGGGGTGACTTCAGTAACGGGGCTTGCGACTTTGCCGCTCGCGTCCTCAGGTGCCCAAAGCTCCGCGTAAACGATTTCCGAAGAGGTATTCCATTGAAAGACCGTAACAAGACCAAAAATCAAAACCGCATGCGCAAGAAGCGCCGCGACAAACCCTAAGGGTTTATCGAAGAATCGTTCATTGCGAACGACAAAGTGCGGTGTTGAGGGTCTGGCTTCTGTCACAGGACTTTTTTCCTTTTAGCGTCGCGTCTTTTCAATTTCCATTGCAAGACCCACGCGAGCGACGTTGGCTTTCTGTAGTAGCCTCATCACATCGATGACTTTTCCGTAATTGACGTCTTTATCCGCAGAAATCACAACAGGAGTCGAATCCAAAGACCCGAGCGCTTGCACGCGATCTAAGAGCGTTCCGATTGTCACAGGCACTAAGCTTTTGCCGGCTTTTACAGAAATCTTTCCATCCGCGTGCACAACGACCTCAACGGCCTTGTCAGGAGCCTTCGAGGCTTTCTGAACACTCGGGAGATTGACAACCGAAGGATTCACAAAGGGAGCTGCCACCATCAAAATCACAACAAGCACGAGCATCACGTCGATATACGGAACGACGTTAATATCGCTCATCATGCGCCGTCTTCTAGCTTTACCGAGATTTCTGAGTGCCATAGCGTTAAGTCTCCTTTAGTTTCCTAGCGTTGACGCGCCAAGATGTTCATGAACTCTTCGGAGAAACTATCAAAGCGATTGGTGATGCGATCGAGCTTTGTGGCAAAGGAGTTGTAGGCCACAGTCGCAGGGATTGCAGCGAATAGACCGATGGCTGTTGCAACAAGGGCTTCAGCAATACCAGGAGCCACAACAGCAAGCGAGACATTTTCCAATGTCGAAAGCCCCGTGAAGGCATTCATGATGCCCCAGACCGTGCCAAACAAACCGATGTAAGGAGAAACAGAACCAATCGAGGCCAATAAGGGAAGCCCGCGCTCTAAGTCATCGATTTCACGCTGAAACGCTGCACTCATACTGCGCCGCACGCCCGAGAGCATCTCAGACTCGGGCTTTTCCGAGAGCTTTAAGAATTCGGTCATACCAGCGGCAAAGATGCGTTCCTCGGCGCTTGTTTTTTTGGCGTGAGCGCTCGCAGTCTCTAAGAGCTTTGTTAAATTCGCTCCAGACCAAAAGCGCTGCTCAAAGCCGTCTGTTTCACGCAAGGTGCGCGAAAGAACGCACCACTTACTAAAAATCGTCGCCCAACTCACTAAGCTAGCGAGAACCAAAATCGCTAGCACGCACTTAACAACGGGCGATGCGTTCATCACCAAGGTGATAATGGACATATCAGCGGAAGCATTCATTTAGTTTTGCTCCTCTTTATGAAAGTAAGGGGTAAAGAGCGTCATAAAGTCTTTACCAAATGGCACAGGGTGACCGGTTTCGGTACTGACGAAACCAAGGCGCACCTGAGCATGAATTAAAAGTTCGGTGCCGCGATAAATGGCTTGCTCTAAAACGAGAGAGGCGGCTTTTAGGCCAATTAATGTGGACTTGACGCAAATCGAATCATCAAGTTTCGCAGGTCTCTTAAAGTCTATTGTGAGATTGGCTACAACAAGGGCACGATGCTCTTTCTCGCGCAGTTCTTCTTGATTGATTCCCATCTCACGAGCCCATTCCGAGCGCGCTCTTTCGAGAAAACGTACGTAATTGGCGTGGTAAACGATGCCGCTCGCATCGGTATCTTCCCAATAAATTCGTGTGCAATAGGGAGTAATTGTTTGAGCCATAGTCTTTCTAAAGAATCGAAATCTGCTTAAGTAGTGAAAAACTTTTTAAAAACCAAAGTTTTTACTGCGTGTAAAGTCTTCTCTTTTACGCGTCAAGCACAAAGGTGAGAGTATATTGGAATGAGGATTTGAATGCTCGATTTTGCCAATGGCCGCGCCCGTGAGAAAAACTTGGCTAAGCAGTCAAATTTCGTTACTGAAGTCTTTCAAAAACTCTTCACAAATAGGGGTTTCAGACGTAGACTTTGTGGGAATTTCTTCACCACAAAGACAAAAGAGCCAAATATTTTGAAACGATTTTCTCTCGCTTTCTCAGCCAAAATGACTTTGGTGCTCGGTTTGGCTCTTGCCACACTTACGGGTTGCAAAGAGATTTGGAATGCGCCGCGACCTGTTTCTGAGTATGCGACCAATACGATTTTTTCAACATTCTCTTTAAGTCCTAAGACGCTTGATCCGCAGGTTTCTTATTCTCAAGGGGAAAGTGTTTTTGTTTATTTGACCTACGAGGCCCCTTATAGCTATCACTATTTAAAGAGGCCTTTTGAACTCACGGCCAATGCCGTAGAAGAGGTGGCTGCCCCCGAGTATTTTGATGCGAAGGGAAAGCTCTTAGCCAAAAACGCCGCGCCAGAAAAAATCGCGACGAGCCGCTATACGCTACGCGTAAAAAAGGGGATTCGGTTTTCTCCGCACCCAGCCTTCGCAAAAGACGAAAAGGGAAATTATCTATACCACAACCTTGATAGTGAGCTTGCCAAGAAACTTAAGAGCCCACTTGATTTAAAAGAAAGAGGCACGCGAGAGCTTACGGCCGAAGATTTTGTCTATGGCATCAAACGTATGGCAAGTCCCCGCATTGTCTGTCCAGTGTTAAAGCTCTTAGGCGAACACATACCAGGGTTGCCGAAACTCGCGAAAGAGCTTTCAGAAAAAGAGGCGGCGAGTCGGGAAAAAGGAAACGTTTCTCCTTGGCTTGATTTGCGTGATGTGGCGCTCGACGGTGTTCACACAATTGATGAGCGTACGTTTTCAATCGATATCGTTGGCAAATACCCGCAGTTTTCCAATTGGCTTGCGATGAGTTTTTTCGCAGCAGTTCCTTGGGAGGCAGAGGCTTTTTACGCAAATCCCGAATTTAAAAAGAACAACATCACGCTTGCTGCCTGGCCCGTTGGAACGGGGCCCTATTATCTTGCGAAGTCTCTTACGAACCGCGAACATGTTTTAGAGAAAAATCCGCTTTATCGGAAAAATCTCTACCCTTGTGAAGGTGAAGCGGGAGACGCGGCCGCAGGATTCTTAAAAGACTGCGGTAAGCCCTTACCGCTTACAGATCGCATTGTGTTTTCGATTGAAAAAGAATCCGTCCCAATCACTTCGAAATTCTTGCAGGGCTTTTACGATAGTCCCGAAATCACGCGCCTTGATGTTGGACAGGGCTTTATTGTTGCCGCTACCGACTATCCAGAAAAAGGAAAACTCTATCGAGATCGCAAGTTAAAGTTCCCCACAACCGTGGGAGCCAATAACACCTACCTCGGATTTAATTGGCTCGATCCAGTCGTAGGCGAAGGAACAACGCCAGAAGAGAAAATTCGCAACCGAAAACTGCGGCAAGCGATTTCTATCGCGATCGACTGGGAAGAAAAGCTTTCGATTTTTAATGTAGGTCAAGGAAAGGTGGCTTCTGGCCCCATTCCTCCAGGAATTTTTGGCTATAAGGCGGGGAGCCCTGCAGACTTTAATCCCGTTGTCTACAAAAAAGAAAAAGACGGTACCGTGAAACGCCGCTCAATTGATGAGGCGAAACGCTTGATGCGTGAGGCAGGCTACCCCGATGGGCGAGATGCAAAAACGGGTAAGCCACTCGTGCTTAATTTTGATTGGCAGGGGTCAGCTGCTGGTTCTCGCTCTTATCTTGAATGGATGACGCGGCAATTTGCCAAATTAGGCATTCAATTGGAGATTCGCGCCACAGACTACAACCGCTTTCAAGATAAGATGCAAAAGGGTGCTGAGCAGATTTATGTTTGGGGGTGGCTCGCAGACTACCCAGATGCGGAAAACTTCCTTTTCCTCTTGTATGGGAAAAATGGCAAAGTCGCTTACGGGGGTGAAAACGCCTCAAACTATGTCAATCGTGACTACGACAGACTTTTTGAAGCGATGCGTTACCTAGAAGATGGCTCTCAAAAACAAAAAGCGATCGATGCGATGATTCGGATTGCACAGGTCGATGCCCCGTGGAGTTTTGGGACGTTCGCAACGGCTGCTGCGGCTGTTCACAATTGGGTTGGGAATGTGAAGCCTGTGCAGATTATTCAAGACCGCCTGATGTACATAAGTATCGATGCCAAAGAACGAAGCGCTGCGATTCGTGATTGGAATCAGCCGATTTTTTGGCCGCTTATTTTGGGCGCTGCACTTTTAATCAATCTAGTCTTTGCTGTGCGATATGTTTTAATGCGCCGTAAAGCGCGCCGCATCAATGGGAGCGAGCATGATTAATTACGTCATTCGGCGCTTTATTTACGGCATTTTGATTCTCATTGGTGTGAATCTTCTGACATTCGCGCTCTTTTTCTCCGTGAATACCCCTGAGGATATGGCTCGCCTCTCTTTAGGCGGCAAATACGTTTCAGAAGAAGTAATCGAACATTGGAAAGTCGCGCACGGCTACGATTTGCCGCTCATTTATAACGAAAAGGCTGAGGGTGCTGAGAAACTTACCCAAACGGTTTTCTTTAAGCGCTCTGTCCCACTTTTAAAGGGTGACTTTGGACTCTCTGATGCAGGGCGTAACATCAATCGAGAAATCACTGAGCGTATTGGACCGTCACTTGCGCTTGCGATACCGACCTTTATTTTGGGTGTCGTTGTGATGGTTGTGTTCTCTTTGGGACTTGTTCTTGTAAGGCGAACAAAGTTAGAAGCAATCGGTGTGGCAACAAGCGTGACCGTGATGAGCGTTTCAAGCCTTTTTTACATCATTCTTGGGCAATGGCTTTTTTCTCGGACCTTGCGTTTGGTGCCAGTTTCGGGATTTACTGACGGCTTTGGGATGGCGGCCTTCTTAATTTTGCCTGTCGCCATTGGTGTGTTTTCTCGCTTAGGAAGCGACACACTTTTATACCGCTCGATGTTTCTTGAAGAAGTCGGGAAAGACTACGTAAGAACAGCAAGAGCCAAAGGGGCAAGCGAAGAGCGTGTGCTTTTTTCTCATGTATTGCGCAATGCGATGCTCCCGATTTTAACGAGCACAGTTTCTGTGATTCCGATGCTTTTTATGGGCTCGCTTATCATGGAAAACTTCTTTGGTATCCCAGGGCTCGGTTCCTACACGATCGATGCGATTAACGCGCAGGACTTTTCGATTGTGCGGGCGATGGTATTTTTGGGAACGGTAGCGTATGTGATTGGTTTAACGTTAACCGATCTCACGTACGCCATTGTTGACCCACGGATTCGGTTGAAATAGGGGAAAAGAAAATGCCACGTTTTGTTTTCCTCTGGACCGATGCCGTTATCTGGGCGCTTTTACTCGTGATTTTGTTTGGGATTTATAGCGCACTAAAGCATCCGACCTGGCGTGCGAAGTGGATTAACTTAGGAAAGAATAAAACGGCGATTTTCTGCGCAGGGATTCTCTCGGTTTTCTTTGTGATCTCGCTTACAGATAGCATTCACTTTCGAGAAAAACTAACGGCTACAGAAAACTTCGCAGAGGCTTACTCGCCAAAAACCGAATCGCTTTTAGATGCGATTTTGCTACCGAATATCGCAGCCACAGAACGTAGCTACTCCGCGCCCTTTGCTTTGCACGACTTTGATAAGACAACTGTGGTTCGTGATGGAAAGCCCGTGCGCATTTTTGCGCGCTTAAAAGGGGCCTCTCCCACGGTTTCTGAGTCAGAAAAAGAGGCCGCACTCCTAGGTGACACAGCTAAGGGCGTTGGTTACGGATTGGGGTTCGTGGCTTTAGCGCTTTGTATTCTTTCTGCTCTTTTTGGGCTTCCAAAGAAATCGCTTTCCCAAGGGCTCAAGAGCGTCCTTTCAAAAGAAAACAAGATGCGGCCATTTCTTTTTGTCTGGCTTATCTTTTTATTCTTAGCCGGTCTTCTTACTTCACTGTGGCCTAACTGGCACATTTTTGGTACCGACGCTGTGGGTAATGACGTTTTGTATAGTGCAGTAAAGTCAATTCGCACAGCGGTTGTGATCGGGTCGCTTGCGACATTCTGCACGGTCCCTCTTGCCATTGTCTTCGGGATTAGCGCTGGATTCTTTAAAGGGAAAGTCGACGATGTGATTCAATACATCTATACGACAATCACCTCTGTCCCATCGGTTCTATTAATTGCCGCATCCGTTTTGATGATTCAGGTCTATATCGATAAGAACCCGTCTCTTTATGAAACAGGACTTGAAAGAGCAGACCTACGACTCTTTTTCTTATCTGTGATTATTGGACTCACAGGGTGGGCAGGATTGGCGCGCCTCTTACGAGCCGAGACGATGAAATTGACGGAGGTTGATTTCATCACAGCGGCTCGAGCCTTTGCCGTAAGCCCGTGGAGGATTATGACGCGCCACATCTTTCCGAATGTTGCGCACATTGTGCTCATTGTCGCTGTGCTCGATTTCTCAGGAATCGTTCTTTATGAAGCCGTTTTAAGTTATGTGGGTGTTGGCGTTGATCCGACTATGCATTCCTTTGGAAGCCTTATTAATTTAGCCGCCTCAGAAATGAGCCGAACACCTTCTGTGTGGTGGAATTTGCTCGCAAGCTTCCTATTTATGGTCACTCTTGTCTTAGCTGCCAATTTATTCGCAAGCGGCGTGCGTGAGATTTTCGATCCCCATTCATCGGTTAGGAGCTCTGATGCTTAAAGTCAGCCATTTAAGTGTGAGCCTCGCTAGAGAGGGAAAAAGCGTTCCTATCGTGCGCGATGTTTCTTTTGAAGTGAAAGCAGGGGAAACCTACGCACTTGTTGGAGAATCGGGGTGCGGCAAATCGATGACGGCTCTTGCCCTCACACGGTTATTGCCCGAGGGATTAAAAATCGATTCGGGTTCTGTCACGTGTGATGCTATTGATCTATTTGGTTTAACCGAGCGCGAGATGTGCGCGGTGCGAGGCGCAAAGCTTTCGCTTGTTTTCCAGGAGCCTGCGACAAGCTTAAATCCTGTTATGCGAGTCGGAGACCAAATTCTTGAAGCGATTTTTTTGCACGAAAAGAAATCGAAAAAAGAAGCCTGCGAAGCGCTTTTCTCAGGACTTAAACGCGTCGGGTTCGATGACCCCGAGCGCATCGCTCGCTCTTACCCGCATGAACTTTCAGGCGGTCAAAAGCAACGCATCATGATTGCGATGGCCTTGGCCGCAGGCCCTGCGGTTTTAATCGCTGACGAGCCAACAACAGCACTTGATGTGACGCTTCAAGCGCAAATTCTTGACTTATTAGATGACTTAAAGCGTGAGAAAAAGCTCGCTCTTCTTTTAATTACCCATGATCTTGCGCTTGTCAAACGGTACGCCAATCGCGTCGGATTGATGTACGCAGGAGAGCTTCTTGAAGAAGCCGATGTCGTAGATTTCTTTAGAAACCCTTTGCACCCATACGCAAAAGGTTTATTGGAAGCTGTCCCCAAGGCCGATTCTCGCCATTACGCCTTAAAGGGAATCGCAGGATCCGTTCCAGTCCCAGGCGTTACTATCACCGGTTGCGTTTTTGCTGAGCGCTGTCCGCTTTGCTCGGCTCGCTGCAAAGAAAGTCCCATTGCACTCACTCGGCTAGAAAACCATCGAGCTGTGCGTTGCTTGATGCCAGAGAGTGAGGCTCCTTTCGAAGGAAACGAATCCATAGATCTAAAAAGCACAGTGGGAAAAACGCTTTTATGTATTAAACATTTAACGGTTGACTATGAAACATCAGGTGGCTTTTTGCGGCCAGTAAAGCGCTTTCGTGCTTTAGACGATGTCACGCTTACTGTAGCCGCGGGCGAAACGCTTGCCTTAGTTGGTGAATCGGGTTCTGGGAAAACGACGCTTGCGAAAACTGTTTTGCGCCTATTAGACGGCCGCATCCGAATTAAGGGCGAGGCCTCGTTAAATGGCGTAGACCTTATTGCAGCGAAAGCCAGTGAATTAAGAGACGTTCACCGCTTTGCGCAAATTGTGTTTCAAGATCCTTTCTCATCGTTTGATCCCCGAATGAGCGTTGGTGAATGTATCGCAGAAGGGATTGTTTCTTTGGGATTAGCGGGGCCTAAAGAAAACCTCGAAGCCCGCGTGAAAAGCCTACTTAATCTTGTGGGATTACCTCAAGAGGCCGCTTGCCGCCTTCCGCATGAATTCTCAGGCGGCCAAAGGCAGCGTATTGCTCTAGCGCGAGCCTTGGCTGTAAAACCCCAACTCGTAATCTGCGATGAACCGACAAGCGCCTTGGATGTTTCAGTGCAGGCTCAGATTTTGAATTTGATGCGTGAAATTCAAAAGAAAACGCAGGTGGCGTATTTATTTATTACGCACAATTTTGCTGTTGTTGAATGTATGGCAGATCGCATTGCCGTGATGAAAAATGGGCGCATTGTGGAATTGGGAGCGGCTAAAGAGGTTTTAGAGCACCCTAAAGAGGCCTACACACAAAAACTCCTAAATTCTGTTCCGCGTCTATAAGGAGAAAAAAAGGGCAAGTTTTTTTACTCGCCCTTCTCTTAATTTAACGCGGCTCTTAGTTTTCTTCGCCCGTATGGAATTTCTTTTCCATCACGGCGACAAACTGAGAAATCGTAAAGGTCATGATGAGATAAAGAATCGCAACCGTTGACCAGATTTCCAAGGACCCATAGGTATCGGCAATAATAAGTTGCCCTTTGCGTGTGAGTTCTTCAAAACCGATGACAGAAACCAACGAGGAGTCCTTTAACATCGCAATGAACTCATTGCCAAGCGGCGGAATGACGCGCTTAAAGGCTTGAGGAAGAACGACATAGCGCATTGTTTGCGCCGGTGTCATCCCAAGACTTAATGCGGCACGACGTTGACCAATGGCAATTGATTGAATGCCCGCGCGGAAAATTTCCGCCACATACGCGCCTGAGTTAATCGAGCAAGCCGCCACAGCAGCGGTAAATGGGTCGATACGAACCCCAGTGACGACAGGCAAAGCAAAGTAGAGGATAAAAATCTGCACCAGTAGCGGCGTGCCTCGGATAAAGTTCACATAGGCACGCGCTATGTAGTGAATGACGCGGTTATTACACAGAGCTCCAATAGCGGCGATTAAGCCAAATACCATGCCAAGACCAACGGCCATGGCCGTAATTTTCAGTGTAACCAGCGCTCCGGCTAAAAGTAGCGGCATCGACTGGGTCACCAAGGAAATATCATATTCCATGCGCGACTCCCGCGTTTACAGTAGATTCTTCTCCAATCTTCGGCTTATTTGCCGAACCATTTTTCCATCACAGCCTGGTAAGAGCCATCTTGCTTGGCTTCTTCCAAGGCCTTGTTCATACGGTCAAGAAGCTTTTTGTTCTTCTTGTTGACGATAAAACCGTACTGTTCGACAGCGAGAACACGCGGCTGATGCGCATAGATTTCATCGTTTTTCGGGATGCTAGCCATGAAGTGGCCGATTGTTGGGCGATCGCCAATGATGGCAACGCAGCCCTTGTTCTTTAATTCCATGTACGCATCGTTCATGTTATTAAAGGTTTTGACTGTCGTGCCAGAGATCGATTTCGCCATCGCAGCGCCCGAGGTGCCAATCTGTCCGCAGATAACCTTGTTGACAAGGTCTTTTTCTGTCTTATAGACGTCTTTATGTTCTTTGCGAACAAGAATCGAAAGACCACCGTCGTAGTAAGGAGCGGTGAAGGCAACGCGCTTGGCTCGTTCTTCGGTAATCGTAATTGCCGCGCCTGCAATATCGATTTGGCGGCTCAAAATTGAAGGAATCAAAGCGTCAAAACCCATCGAGACGACTTTGATGGTAAAGCCAGCCTTCTTTCCAATCAAACGCACCATATCGATATCGAAACCAACAACTTCGGTACCGTTTTTGGTATCTGTGAATTCAAAGGGTGGATAGGTACTTTCTGTACCCATTAAGAGTTCCTCGGCCTGTGCGGTCACAGAGGTTGTCAGCAAGGAGCCACAAGCACCGAGAAAAAGCAATTTTTTCAGCATACGAATCTCCGAAAAAATGAATTTCAAAACGCCCGAAAAAAATGTCGAGCGCACTCTTTGACCTGTACGACAGGAAGGGCTCATTTTACGAAACTGCAGTTAGCACGTTATAAAGGGGACTGAGTTTTCATCGAAATGTTGCAAAAATCGAACAATCAAAATTACCTAGAAAAGGCCCCGAAACTCAATTCCCTTATTTTATAGTAGGGAATTATTCGATAGACTCGCTATTCCTGACAAATTCACTCGGAAATCGACGATATGAAGCTAACAACACGCGGGCGCTTTGCTGTGACAAGCATGATTGATATTGCGCTTTACGGGAAAAATGGCCCCGTGCGCTTAGCCGATATTGCACGCCGAGAACAGATATCAGTTGCCTATCTTGAGCAGATTTTTGGAAGATTAAGAAAGGCTGACCTTGTGACTGCGAATCGGGGCCCAGGAGGTGGCTATCGCCTATCGCGCGAACCCGAAGCGATTAGCGCAGGAGAAATCGTGCGCGCCGTCGAGGAAAGCTTAGACGCTACAAACTGCTATGGCACCGGCCAATGCCGCGGAGGAGCCGAGTGCTTAGCCCATGGCCTTTGGTCAGATATGAATCGACTGATGACAGAATTTTTAGACAAACAAAGCCTTGCCCAAATTAAGAGCAACTATGCCAATACGCATAACGTCTCTCGCGGTGAGGCTGTGGTTATTTTTAAGAATAAACGTGGTTAAAAGAAGGGAAGTACGTTCTATGACAGAGAATCGTCCTATTTATCTTGACTATTCGGCAACAACGCCCGTAGATCCGCGCGTGGCTGAAAAGATGATTCCTTACTTATGTGAGAAATTCGGCAATCCCGCGAGCCATTCGCATGCCTATGGTTGGGAAGCGGAAAAAGCCGTTGATGAGGCGCGTGCCGCAGTTGCCGCTTACATTAACGCTGACCCCCGTGAAATCGTTTGGACCTCAGGGGCAACCGAGTCCGATAACCTCGCCATTAAGGGCGCTGCGCATTTTTATCGCGATAAGGGTAAGCATTTAATTACCGTAAAAACCGAACACAAGGCCGTGTT
The DNA here is from genome assembly GCA_963652725.1 of Bacteroidaceae bacterium. Taxonomy (GTDB): domain Bacteria; phylum Pseudomonadota; class Gammaproteobacteria; order Burkholderiales; family Burkholderiaceae_F; genus Duodenibacillus. Next base: position 21,097 of record CAVJUW010000002.1, read on the forward strand.
GGATTCGATGCGCCACTTAGAAACCGAAGGTTTTGAAGTGACGTACTTGGATGTGGAAGAAAACGGCCTTTTGGATTTAAAGAAGTTGGAAGCGGCGATGCGGCCTGATACAACGCTCGTTTCTGTGATGGCTGTCAATAACGAAATCGGTGTCATTCAAGACATTGCAGCAATCGGTGAAATGTGCCGAGCTCGTGGCATTATCTTTCACTGTGATGCCACACAGGCGCCAGGCAAAATGGAACTTGACACGCAAAAGCTTAAGGTTGACTTAATGAGCTTATCTTCTCATAAGGTCTATGGCCCCAAGGGAATCGGTGCGCTTTATGTGCGTCGTAAGCCACGCGTAAGAATTGAGCCGCAGATTCACGGCGGTGGTCACGAACGCGGCATGCGCTCTGGCACTCTTGCTACGCACCAGATTGTTGGTATGGGTGAGGCCTATCGGTTAGCCAAACTCGAACAAGCCAAAGACATTGCTCACTGCTTAGCGCTTCGTCAAAGACTTTTAGACGGCATCGTAAAAAACATTCCCGATGTTGTTATCAATGGCGATATCGAGCATCGTGTTTCAACGAATTTGAATGTTTCTTTTGCCTATGTTGAAGGCGAAAGTCTCATGATGGCGCTAAAGGACATTGCTGTGAGTTCGGGTTCAGCTTGCACTTCAGCCTCTCTTGAACCAAGTTACGTCTTGCGTGCTTTAGGGCGCGACGATGAATTGGCGCACAGCTCAATTCGCTTTACCTTCGGTCGCTTTACCACAGAAGAAGATATCGATCGCACCGTAGCCCTTTTAACGGAAAAGGTGGCGAAGCTACGCGAAATGAGCCCCTTGTGGGAAATGCACAAAGAAGGCGTTGATTTAAAGAACGTCAAATGGAACGAACACTAGGAGAGCGAAAAGATGCCCTATAGCGAAAAAGTCATGGAGCATTACGAGAATCCGAAAAATGTCGGCACTCTCAACAAAGAAGATGCTTCTGTTGGAACGGGAATGGTCGGGGCTCCGGCCTGCGGCGACGTGATGCGCCTACAGATTAAGGTCAATGACGCCGGTGTCATTGAAGATGCGAAATTTAAGACCTACGGCTGCGCAAGTGCCATTGCCTCAAGCTCGCTTGTTTCTGAGTGGGTTAAGGGTAAGAGTCTTGAAGAAGCCGAAAAGATTTCCAATCAAGAAATTGCGGAAGAATTGGCGCTACCTCCCGTGAAGATTCACTGCTCGATTTTGGCTGAAGACGCCGTGAAAGCCGCTATTGATGACTACAAGGCCAAACAAGCCAAAAAGGATGCTTCATGATTACGTTGACTGAAGCCGCTGCCAATCACGTCAAAGGCTTTCTTGCCAAACGCGGCAAAGGCATTGGGCTGCGCGTGGGGGTGAAAACCTCGGGCTGCTCAGGGATGGCTTATAAGCTTGAATTCGCTGACGCCTTAGCCGCTGATGACCTTACCTGGGATAGCTTTGGCGTCAAAGTGATTGTTGATGAAAAAAGCCTACCTTATATCGATGGCACGGAATTGGACTTCGTGAAAGAAGGCCTGCAATCGGGATTTAAATTTAAAAATCCCAATGAAAAAGAGCATTGCGGTTGCGGAAAGTCCTTTAAGGTTTAGCAGGCAATGAAAGAAAACGCTTTTACGCTTTTGGGACTTCCTGAGCGTTTTTTGATCGATAAAAAAGACATCGAATCGGCTTGGCGAGAGCGTTTGGCTCTTATTCATCCCGACCGCTTTGCCGCTTCTGGAGCTGCCGCGCAACGCGTTGCAGAACAATGGGCTAGTCGGATCAACGATGCCAAAGTCGAACTCTTAAATGAGGCAACACGCGCAAAACTACTTTTAGCTGCGAAGGGCATTGCTCTTAACGAAGAAAGCGATACAAAGATGCCTGCTGATTTTTTAATTAAGCAGTTTCAGTATCGCGAGAGAGTTGAGGCTGGGGAAAAAGACGCTGTATTGCTTGAGATTCAAAAAGAGCGAAGCGAACTTTTAGGTGCGATTGCTAATGCGCTCGATGAAAAAGGCGACTTGGTGGCAGCACGAGAGGCCGTGAGAAAGCTTCTTTTCGTTGAAAAGCTCGTTACTCAAATTGAGAACACACATTAGGTTTTAAGAAAAAGGGTGTCATGTCTGGATTGATGCAAATTGCAGAGCCTGGTCTTTCTACGGCTCCTCACGAAGAGCGCCTTGCTGTGGGTATTGACCTCGGGACCACGAATTCACTTGTTGCCACAGTGGTTAGCGGCACAGTTGAGGTTCTTCCCGATGAAAAAGGAAAGAAGTTGCTCCCTAGCGTTGTGCGGTTTTTGCCCAACGGAGAAACTGAAGTTGGTTCTACGGCTCTCGAAAATAGTTTTACCGATCCCGAAAACACGATTACGTCTGCGAAGCGCTTAATTGGTCGCGCCTTAGAAGACATCACACCAGAGGCTTTTCCGTATCGCTTTACAAAAGAAAAAGGGACGATTGGACTTGAGACGTCAGCGGGGACGAAAACACCGATTGAAGTAAGTGCCGAAGTATTAAAGAGCCTAAAGGCTCGAGCCGAACACCGCTTAGATGGGGAACTTGTGGGAGCCGTGATTACGGTTCCTGCGTACTTTGATGATGCACAACGACAAGCAACAAAAGATGCCGCTCGCTTAGCGGGCCTTGAAGTCCTGCGTCTTTTAAATGAACCGACAGCCGCGGCTCTCGCCTATGGGCTCGACTCGGGAGCCGAAGGCCTTTATCTTATTTATGACTTAGGGGGCGGCACCTTTGATGTTTCATTGCTTCGTCTATCGAAGGGAATCTTTGAAGTGATTGCCACAGGGGGCGATACGGCATTAGGTGGCGACGATTTCGATCGCCTTTTAGCCGAAGACACTTTAAAAAGCCTCAATCTTTCTTTATCTCAGTTATCTCCTAAGGAAAAGCGTCACGCCATCCTTGAAGCGCGTCGCGTTCGTGAAGAACTCACTGAAAAAAGTAAGGCCACTTTTAGTTTCGATAGCGTAAGAGAAGTTACGGTTTCTCGCGAATCCTTCAAAGCGCTTTGTAAGCCACTTATTGATCGAACGATTGCTGTAGTGAAATCGGTGATTTCTGATGCGAAAGCCTCAGTCAATGAGATTGAAGGCATTGTTCTTGTCGGTGGAGCAACACGGATGCCTTGCGTACGAGACGCCGTGAAAGCGACATTCGGTAAAACGCCTTTCACAGACATTAATCCCGATGAAGTGGTCGCTGTGGGAGCCGCGTTGCAGGCAGATAAATTAGCGGGTAATACGCGTGACGATAACTGGTTATTGCTCGATGTCACGCCCTTATCTTTAGGGATCGAAATGATGGGCGGGCTCGTGGAAAAAATCATTCCACGCAATACCCCAGTACCTGTTGCGATGGCCCAAGACTTCACAACCTTTAAAGACAATCAAACCGCTCTTGCGATTCACGTCGTGCAAGGCGAGCGTGAGATTGTGGATGCCTGTCGGTCGCTTGCGCGATTTGAGTTGCGCGGGATTCCTGCGATGGCTGCAGGTAATGCACGCATCCGTGTCACATACCGGATTGACGCTGATGGGATTCTTTCGGTATCAGCTCGTGAACAGAAAACAGGGATTGAAGCGAGTATTCAAGTCAAACCCTCTTATGGACTTGCTGACGCTGATATCGTGCGAATGCTAAAAGAGGGAAACTCTCAAGCCGAAAACGACTTAAAAGAACGTAAGTTACGCGAAGAAACCGTTGAGGCAGAACGCGTCTTGATTGCCACAGATTCGGCTCTAAGTACAGATGCCGATTTATTAAGCGAAACCGAGCGCGAGGCCATCGACAAACAAATCGCCATTCTTAAAGAGGCGATTGCCTCTCGCGATGCCGATAGAATTAACAAAGAAAGTAAGGCATTGGTCGAGGCCACGAGCGACTTTGCAGCACGCCGTATGGATCGCTCGATTCGTAAGGCACTTGCCGGACACTTAATTTCAGAAGAGAACACATAAGGGAGAGTAAACCCATGCCAACCGTGACGGTTTTAGCCAATAGCGTATGCCCAGAAGGGGCCAAATTTACAGTTGCCACAGGAGAAAACTTGGCTAAAGCCATGGTCGCGCACGGCGTGAAATTGGCACACGCCTGCGAATATAACGGCGCCTGCGCCACCTGCCACATCTATGTAAAAAAAGGCTTTGACTCTTTAGAGGAAGCTACTGACGCAGAACTCGATCGCTTAGATACCGCTTTTGATTCGCGTCCCGATTCCAGACTTGCCTGTCGCGTAACGATGGGCGAAGAAGATATCGAAGTCGAGATTCCTGTGCACAACAAAAACATCGTTGGGGAGCGTTAATCGCATGGCGCTTACGTGGACAGATGCTCAAGCCATTGGCGAAGAATTGGCCGACCGTTACCCAGAGATCGACCCCGTGAGGCTACGCTTTACGGAGCTTCACAAGCTAGTCTCTGAGTTACCTGACTTCAAGGATGACCCCGAGAAAAGTAACGAATCGCGCCTTGAGGCGATTCTTACAGCCTGGCTCGATGAGCGAAGTTAATCAGCAAACAGAGCAAGAACTGGTGTGTGATCGCTCGGGCGCTCTTTGGCCCTGGGTTCTTTATCAATCGTGACGCTTTGTAGACGCTCGGCAAGAGAGGCACTTGCAAGAGCATGGTCGATTCGTAATCCTTGGTTTTTCTCAAAACCCTGCTGTCTGTAATCCCACCACGAGTAGCTTTCAGGCTCATGCGGGGTTTTATCCCAAAGATCAACTAGACCTGCGTTTTTTAAAAGGGCGTAGGCATTACGCTCGGGCTCGGAAACAAGAATATTTCCTTTCCACGATTCAGGATTGCAGACATCGGCATCGGTCGGCGCGATGTTAAAGTCGCCTGTAAGATAAATCTCAGTTCCTTTGTTGCGAAGCTTACGAATCCAAGCGCTAAGGGAGGCAATCCAATCGAGTTTATATAGGTAGCGCTCGCTACCTACTTCTTGACCGTTTGGGAAATAAGCGCCAATAAATAAGAAAGAGTCCCCAGTTTTTTCAGTTAACTTAGCGGCAATTAAGCGCGCCGCCGTATCGGGGTAATTCGGGATGTTTTTGGCAATGAGTTTACTGGAAAGAAACGCGTCTTTTTTAATAAGAAGTGCAACGCCGTTATAGCTTTTTTGCCCAAAGTAAAAGGCCTCATATCCTAAGGGCGCAAAGACTTCTTTTGGGAAACCCTCATCAACGGTTTTTGTTTCTTGAAGAGCAAGGCAATCGGGCGCTTCCTTTTTTAGCCAGTGAGAGAGAATCTCAAGTCTCGCGTTAATGCCATTGACGTTAAAGGTGGCTAGTTTCATCGTTGAGCCTCCCTTAAAAGAAGGTTTTTAAAAAGGAAAGAGCCGCATCGAGTGTGAGTTCACCTTTTGCGATGCGAAGTAAAAGTTCATCGCGATCGACGGCTTCAAAGCGAGCGACTTCACCGTCTTGGTTTTTGGGGACAATCCCAGCCTTTAGTGTAATGGGATAAATGGTGTTTTTCTCACGCATCCAACCTTCTTTAACGGTACGCGTGACAAGAAACTCAATGGGATTGCCGACTGTGTAGTTTTCCGGTGTTATGCCAGCTTCTTCAATCGTTTCTCGTGCAAGTGTTTCAAGCGTACTTTCTCCAGCGGATGCGAGACCCCCTGAGATCGTATCCCAAAGGTTGGGATCGACTTGCTTTGTTGGGCTGCGAAGCCCAAGCCAAAAGCGCCCTTTTTCGTCACAGGCTACGGCGTGTACGCAGGTTGTTGTCATCCCGAGAAAGCGAAAGAGGCCGCGTTCGGCCTTCGCTAGTTTTCTTCCTGTGTCGTAACTTACGATATCAAGAAGTTCATTTCTCCATTGAAAGAAAGCGCCCAAGTCGTGAAGCTCTTTGGCAATGCTCATAAGTTCACGAGAAGCGGTTTCACCTGTGTAGGAGATTTCAAGCCCATCATCGACTTCTTCAAAAATACGATAAAAGGCAGGCGACCGAAGAATCTCGTAGGAGCGAGGCACAAGGGTTCCGCATCTTACGCCACAGATCGAAAGCGTACGTGAACCAAAAGGAGGGTTCTGTGCTGCCTTCTCATTTAAGGCGTTTAAGAGTTCTTCGGTCGAAGTCACGCCTTATTCCTTTTCTGGACGCAATGTCGGGAAAAGCAAGACTTCACGAATTGAACTCGCGTCCGTTAAGAGCATGACAAAGCGATCGATGCCGATGCCGCAACCGCCAGTGGGTGGCAAACCATATTGCAAGGCACGAATGTAATCGGCGTCGTAATACATCGCCTCATCGTCGCCTCGGCTCTTAGCGTCAGCCTGAGCCTTAAAGCGAGCGGCTTGATCGTCTGGGTCATTTAACTCAGAAAAGCCATTAGCGGTTTCACGTCCATAGATAAAGAGTTCAAAGCGCTCTGTGATCCCGGGCTTCGTATCGGATTCTCGCGCTAAGGGACTGATTTCCACGGGGTAGTCCACAATAAATGTCGGCTCGATTAATTTAGATTCTGCGACTTCTTCAAATAGGGCCATCACAAGGGCTCCAAGACCCACCCAGTCGGGTTGCTTGGCTCCGAGTTTTGCGAGTTCTGCGCGTAAGAACGCCTCATCCTTTAATTGTTCTGGTTTGTATTGCGGCGCGTACTTAAGAATCGCTTCTTCAGGTGTCAAACGAGCAAAGGGCTTCGCTAGATCAATTTCTGTTCCCTGATACGTGATCTTTTCCGATCCTGTCGCTTCCTTAGCAACATAACGAAGAAGGCTTTCTGTGTACTGCATCTGATCTTCGTAGGTCCAGTAGGTCGCGTAAAACTCGATTGTTGTGAACTCTGGGTTGTGACGCGTATCGATGCCTTCGTTTCTAAAGCAACGGTTTAATTCATAAACGCGTTCAAAGCCACCGACAACAAGTCGCTTTAAAAAGAGTTCAGGGGCAATACGTAAATACTGATCAATATCTAACGCGTTGTGGTGCGTGACAAAGGGTTTGGCGTTCGCACCACCTGGAATCGTGTTAAGCATCGGGGTTTCGACTTCAACGAAGCGATGCGCTTCCATAAAGTGGCGCACAGCAGAAACGGCCTTAAAGCGCGTTGCAAAACGAGCACGACTTTCTTCGTTGATAATCAAATCCACATAGCGCATGCGGCAGCACTGCTCGGGATCTGTAAGACCCTTATGCTTATCAGGTAGCGGCAGCAGGCTCTTTGTTAAGAGTCGCAGCTCTTTAACGCGAACAGAAAGTTCACCGCGATTGGTTAAGAAAAGCGTGCCACGCGCAGCAACGATGTCACCAATATCGTAGGTCTTAAAAGCCGCATAAGCCTCATCGCCCATTTCCGCAGCACTTAAAAAGTACTGCATCTTTCCCGTGAAATCGGTGACGGTGGCAAAACTCGCTTTGCCCATGATGCGTTTGAGCATCATGCGGCCTGAGACTGTGACCTCAGGGGCAAGTGCCTCTAACTCTTCCTTGGTTTTTGATCCATAGGCCTCACGCAAATCCCCAAAAAGGTCTTTACGCTTAAAGTCATTGGGATAGGCAACGCCCTTGGCGCGCAATGCTTCAAGCTTTGCACGGCGCTCGGCAATGATGTGGTTGATATCTTCTTGTTGCAGTGTTGCGCTCTTATTTTCTTCGCTCATTTCAAAAAAACTTTCCGATGTGTTTTTAAAAAGAATAATTTCGTAGTCTAGACGCCTTGCTTAAGACTTGCTTGAATAAATAAGTCTAAGTCTCCGTCTAAAACAGCTTGCGTGTTACCTGTCTCGACATTGGTTCTCAGGTCTTTGACGCGGCTTTGGTCTAAGACATAGCTTCGAATCTGATGGCCCCAACCGATATCGCTCTTAGCTTCTTCGAGCTTTTCTTGCTCGGCCATGCGTTTACGCATTTCTGCTTCATAAAGCTTGGCTTTTAATTGGCGCAGAGCCTGTTCGCGATTGTTATGTTGGCTGCGATCGTCTTGGCAGACTGTCACAATTCCTGTCGGAATGTGCGTGATACGGACGGCAGATTCGGTTTTTTGTACGTGCTGGCCGCCTGCGCCTGAAGCGCGGAAAACATCGACGCGTAAGTCCGCAGGATTAATCGTGATTTCGATGGAATCATCCACCTCAGGGTAGATGTAGGCACTCGCAAACGAGGTGTGACGCCTAGCATTGGCATCAAAGGGGCTTTTACGAACTAGACGGTGAATGCCCGTTTCGGTTCGCAGTGTTCCGTAGGCGTAGGGGCCTGTAATGTAAATTGTGCAGCCCTTAATTCCTGCAACGTCCCCAGGGGTTTCTTCTGTGAGTTTTGCTGTAAACCCAGAGCGCTCAGCAAAGCGTAAATACATACGCTCTAACATACTCGCCCAATCTTGCGCTTCGGTGCCACCGGCTCCTGACTGAATTTCTAAGTAGCAATTCGCCGCATCCATCGGCTGATTGAACATACGCTTAAATTCAAGCTTTTCGACTTCTTTTTTGTCGCTCTCAACTTCTTGAGCGATTGCTTCAGCGCCCTTTTCGTCGCCTTCTTCAAGAGCCATAGAAAAGAGCTCTTGCGCATCGGTAATGCCGTGCGTTAAGCGCTCGAAGTCGCCAACGAGCGTATCGAGTGTTTTCTTTTCTTTGCTAACTTCTTGAGCGTGCTCAGGGTTGTCCCAAAGATGGGGGTCTTCTAGCTCGCGATTGACTTCTTCGAGGCGTCGCTTTTTCTTATCGACGTCAAAGATACCCCCGTAATTCAGCAAGACGCTCTAAGAGGTCTTCACAGAGGTTTTTCGTTAAATTAATCCGTTCTGCTTCCATGTTTTCTTTAATCAAGCTGAAAAATAAATCCTCGTATTGCGCGAGGCGGGCGCATTATCTCATAGGGATGGAAAAATTGCTTTTCTTTTAGGGGGCTTTTTGAGGTTTCTCTAAATTGAGTTCTTTGCCTTGTGCTATCGATAAGGCTCTAGTAAACGCAAAAGAACAGGTTAAGCGTTACAGCGC
>CAVJUW010000002.1:30093-31023 GCA_963652725.1 Bacteroidaceae bacterium
GTGGAGCTAAATAATTTTGGATGCCCTTTCGTATAATGGACAAGCCTGAAATTTGAGAATTTTCCCAATCGGTGACGCGCAATGACAGAGACTGTTTCGCTCAAAAGAACTTCCTATGGGCTATCGAGCTTTAGCGTAATTCGAAAAGAGAATCGCTCCTACGTTGATAAAACACGTTTTATCGAATTGCTCGAAAATACCGACCCTCCTTATTCGCTTCTTGTTCGTCCGCGTCGCTTCGGGAAAACGCTTTTCACCCTGACGCTACAAGCCTATTACGACATTGCCGCAGCCAAAGACTTCGAGAAAAATTTCGCAGGAACATACATTGGGGCACATAAGACAGCACTCGCGAATAGCTTTCACGTTATTCATCTAGATTTTTCTGTAATTTCTAGCTTAGATTTCATTGGAGACTTTACGGACAAAGTTAGATCAGGACTCTCTGACTTTTGTGTCACATATAACTTTAAAGAAGGCATGAAATTAATAGACAAGGACTACCCATCAGCCCACAGATTGTTCGCTGCTTTCCTTCGAGAGTACGACAACCATTTCAAAGAGCCGATTTATCTCATTATTGACGAGTACGATCAGGGGGCCAATGAAGTTCTTTCAACAAGCCTTGAATCATTCAAAGACATCACAAAATCTGGTGGTCCACTGAAAACTTTTTATTCGAACATTAAAGAAGCAACCGCAAAAGGTCCGATTGATCGAGTTTTTATCACGGGTGTCACTGCCATTCAGCTTGACTCAATGACTTCAGGGTTTTCTATTGCAAAAAATCTAACGAATCACTCCCGTTTTGCGACAATGTTTGGTTTTACGGAATCAGAACTCAAAGATTTGATTCCCCAAATAATTGACCTTAAGAGTTATGGTAAGACGCTCGATGAAGTGTTTGCCCGCATGAAAGAGTGGTACAAC
>CAVJUW010000002.1:31127-75394 GCA_963652725.1 Bacteroidaceae bacterium
GTGTTTGCCTGCATGAAGGAGTGGTACAACGGATACTTGTTTAATCCAGAGGCCTCAGAGACTGTTTTCCATTCGTCGATGTGTTTGAATTACTTAAGTTCGATTGCCGACGAAGGTAAAGAACCCGATGACATGCTCGATCCCTCTTTTGCCAATGGTTTAGGAAAAATTGAGTCTCTTTTCTCGTTAGGAGATAAAGACTTTATTCGTTCGGTTATCGATAAGGCCCTTTTGCGAAAAGAAATTGAGTTTTCTGGTCAACTCAAGACGCTCGATTTGAATATGAAAGAGAGGCTCGATAGGGAAGATATTCTTTCCTCTCTCTTTTATATGGGATTTCTTACTTTCGTCCCAGGCAAATGGGATGCGCTCTGCGTTCCGAATCGTGCCATCGGCATTCAGTTCTTTGAATACTATTTAAAAAATATTTTGCAATCTCCTAACTATACGTTTGATAGGGAGGAGTTTGATGAGGCCTTCAAAGCCTTGGGCGAGGGTAATCCCGAGCCATGGTTGCGCTTAGTCGATGACAGGCTTACGGCAGATAGTGGCGTGCTGCTATCAGCACACGCCAAGGAGGTTTCGTTTCAGACGATGCTCGCCTCGACGCTCTGGTTTTCAACAAACTATCGCGGGCAATTAGAAGTGGAGGCACGCGGAGAAGGCGCTGGCTATATCGATTTATTATTGACGCCCACTGTCAATCCCAAACTTCCAAGTTATCTTATCGAGATTAAACACATCAACAAGGAAGACGCTAGTCAAACTGCTATCGATAAGGCTCTAGTAAACGCAAAAGAACAGGCTGGGCGTTACAGCGCAGGAGAAGCCGTTAAAGCGATACCGAACCTTAAGCGATTGGCTATTGTCTACGTAGGGATTCGTTTGGCTACGTTCGAAGTTTTTTAGTTTCGCAGTGTTTTCGCTAGCGACAAAAGAGCCTCTTTCACATCACCATCGATAAGAGTTTCGGCTTTCTTTTCTATGTAGGAGGCGCTTTCCTTGTCGCCTTCGCGCGCTTTCTCTAAAGACGGAATTTCCGTAAGAGTTGTGGGTAGAGAAGTGGGTCTTACGACAATATCAATGGTTTCAATAAAGCCTGCGGCTTGCGTTATCGCCTCAAGACGCGGAAGAATCTGTCGCAATTTTGTCTTTTGTAACGCATTCTTGACGAATAAAACAATTTTCTCGTCAGTGACGCGAACGTTGCCTAAATCTGTCCAATCAACGCTCGGACAGGTCGCTTTAAGCGTCGCTCTTAAAGCAACGCAAACACGACGTGACGCGACGAGCGCTCGATCAAGATTGTCGATATTGCGGGTTTTCTCACTTGAAACGCTTGAGAGTTTTTGCATCGAACTTGTGCGTTGATCTGCCATCTTCTTATTGAAACACCAAAGTCATATAACAAAAGGGAAGTTTAACGGGATTGCTTTTCGATAGGGGGTGCTTTTTCTCGATGTTGTGTATTGAGTGTGTGTTGTGTATTAAGTGTGTATAATCGATTACGTCACAAGGAGGAAAACTATGCGCTATCCAATTGTTGTAAAACCAAAAGATGCCAATGGTGTTTATGCCGTGATTGTTCCTGATTTGCCTGGCTGCTTATGTTCAGGCCATTCGCTTGAGGAGGCGTTTAAAAACGCCCAAGAAGCCGTCTTAGGCTGGCTTGAGTGCGAGGTCAATGAAGGTAATCTTCTTCCTGCTCCCTCTAGGCTCGATGATCTTCCTGGTAAGCAAGACTACTCAGGATGCATTTTCGGCTTTGTTGATATTGCGCCAAGTTTGCTTGCCAAAAAAAGCGAACGCATCAACATCTCCATTCCGACACGACTCTTGCACTTCTTGGATGAATTAGCCGCAGCCGAAGGCGAGACCCGCTCAGGCTATATCGCCAAGATGGTCGTCGAACGCGTCGCTCACCGTAAGCACATCACCGAAAAAGCCGCGCAGTAAGTGCGGTTTTAGCCGATTTCGGGCACGACACAGAGCGTGCCCTTGTGCGATAATGCCCACCTTACATTGGGTTCGTTGTCTACCTAGACAACGCGCCACTTTGCACCTTGTGCCTGATGAATATTTTTGGGATTGAATGGCCGTATGTTTGATTCATTTCTGACAAAAATTTTTGGTAGTCGTAACGATCGTTTGATTAAGCAATATCGACGCAAAGTTGCCCTAATCAATAAGCTTGAACCCGAGATTCAAAAACTTTCGGATGCGGATTTAGCGAAAAAGACCGAAGAGTTTCGTGCGCGTTACGCCAAGGGTGAAACTCTTGAGCAGTTGTTGCCTGAGGCGTTTGCTGTGGCTCGCGAAGGAAGTTTGCGTGTTTTAGGGCAGCGCCCGTACGATGTGCAGTTAATCGGCGCCATGGTCTTAAATGACAACAAGATTGCTGAAATGCGCACGGGTGAAGGTAAGACGCTTACGGCCGTGATGGCGGTTTACTTAAACGCGATTGCTGGTAAGGGCGTGCACGTTGTGACAGTAAACGACTACCTTGCTTCGCGCGACGCGGCTTGGATGGGTCACGTCTATAACTTCTTAGGCTTAAGTGTCGGAACAATCCTTTCGACAGTGCAAGATACAGAAAGTAAGCGTAAAGCCTACGCAGCCGATGTTACCTACGGCACCAATAACGAATTCGGCTTTGACTACTTGCGTGACAATATGGAGTACGAGGTCTCGCATCGCCGTCAGCGTGGTCTCTTTTACGCAATCGTCGACGAAGTGGACTCGATTTTAATTGATGAGGCAAGAACGCCACTTATTATTTCTGGAGCCGCTGAAGATAGCACCGACCTTTATCGTAAGGTCAACGACCTTCCTGCGCTTTTGATTCGTCAAAAGGAAGAAAAGGGCGAGGGCGACTACTGGGTCGATGAAAAGCAGCATCAGGTTTACCTTTCCGATCAAGGCCACGAACACGTTGAGAAGATTCTTGTTGAAAAGGGACTCATCCAGGACAACACGAGCCTATATTCAGCGCAAAACATTCGCATCATGAGCCACTTGAATGCGGCTTTACGTGCGCACACACTCTTTCATCGCGATCAGCAGTATGTGGTTCAAAACGGTGAAATCGTCATTGTCGATGAATTCACAGGCCGCTTAATGCCAGGGCGCCGTTGGTCTGAAGGACTTCACCAAGCAATCGAAGCCAAGGAAGGCGTCGAAATCAAGCAAGAGAATCAGACGCTTGCTTCCATTACGTTCCAGAACTACTTCCGTATGTATAAGAAACTCGCGGGTATGACAGGAACGGCAGATACGGAAGCCTACGAATTCCAAGATATTTACGGACTTGAAACCGTTGTCATCCCGACGCACCGCACGATGATTCGTGTCGATGAACAAGATAAGGTTTTCCGCACCGAAGAAGAAAAGTATCGCGCCATTATTCGCGATATTGAGGCAAGCCACGCTCGCCATCAGCCTGTGCTCGTGGGTACGACATCGATTGAAAATTCTGAGCGCTTATCAAAGATGCTCGATGAACTCCATATTGAGCACAATGTTTTAAACGCTAAGCAGCACGAACGCGAAGCGCAAGTGATTTTGGAAGCAGGCCGCCCAGGAGTTGTCACAATCGCAACCAACATGGCAGGTCGCGGAACCGACATTGTCTTAGGTGGTGGCATCAACAAAAAGCTCGATGCGATTAACTTTGATAATGAGCTAAGCGACGAAGAGAAAAAGAAGCGCTGCGACGCTCTAAAAGAAGATTGGCAAAAATTGCATGACGAAGTTGTCGCTGCTGGTGGCCTTCGCATCATCGGTAGCGAACGCCATGAATCACGCCGTATTGACAATCAGTTGCGTGGTCGCTCGGGTCGTCAAGGTGACCCAGGTAGCTCGGTTTTCTATCTATCGATGGAAGATCAGCTCTTGAGAATTTTCGGCGGCGACAGAATGAGAGCGATTGCCGATAAGTTAAAGCTTGAAAAAGACGTCGCGATTGAATCGAAGATGCTAAGCCGCATGATTGAATCGGCGCAACGCAAGGTCGAAGGCCATAACTACGATATTCGTAAGCAGTTACTGGAATTCGATGATGTGCAAAACGATCAACGTCGTGAAATCTATCGTTTGCGTAACGAGATTCTCGAAAATAACGACGTTGCCGAAGGCATGAAGGAGTTGCGTCACGGCTACTTTGAAAAACTCTTTAGGACCTATGTTCCTGCAGAGACCGTTGAAGAGCAGTGGGACTTAGATACCTTAACGAAGATTCTTAAAGAGCAGTGGGGCATTGATATTCCGATGCAGGCCATGCTCGAAGAAAGCAACGAAGTTACTGACGAAGATCTCTTAAATAAATTAATCGAAGAGACAGATCGCATCGTCCACGAAAAAGAAGACATTGTCGGTCACGAATCGTGGACAAACTTCAGTAAGAGTGTTCTCTTACAAATGATCGATTCGTTGTGGCGTCAGCACCTTCAGGCCTTGGATGCTTTGCGTATGGGTGTTTTCTTACGTAGCTATGCGGCTAAGCAACCCAAGCAAGAATACAAGCGCGAAGCCTTTGCGATGTTTGAAACGCTTTTGGATAGCATCTCTGAGTCGGTCTCTCGCATCTTGATGCGTGTTCAGATTCAGGTTGAAAGCGATTCTGCGGAAACCATCGAAGCGCAAAAGAGAGAGGCGGAGAAGGCAGGCATTGATTTTTCCAATGTCGGTCGCAACGATCCCTGCCCCTGCGGTTCGGGTAAAAAGTACAAGGATTGCCACGGAAGACTTGCTTAATAAAAGCTTGCTCTTCATTTGATTAGGAACGCAAGCGGCGTCGCTTTTAAAGAGAAGAAAAAGCACGCCGCTTTCGTTTAAGAGTTATGAGCGAAGAAGAAAAAATCGTTTTCACGAAAGACGCTTTCGATAGCGGGGCGTGCGCCACATTCGTTAAAGACGCAGGTCGCGTTGCCGTGGATGTGCGAGCCGCATTTTCTATTGACCCGAAAACTGTGCGTAAGCGTCTTGCCTCGCACTCTTTTGTCGAATTTGCCGAGATTTCTGTCGGGGCTTGTTTGGTGCAAACGAAAGACGAAGAAACCGGCATGGATAAAGAGCCGTGCATTTTCCTTTTAACAAATGCGCAGATGCGTAACGCGGCTTTGCGTGAAATCGGTCGGCGTGTTTCAAAGGAAATGAATTGCGCAGTGTTTCTTTACGCCAATGGCATGACAAAAATGAACCCAGTGACTGACGCAAACGACAAGCGCTTTGAAGCGTTTTCTGAAACGCTCGTCTCTTTGGCACGACGCTTGTTTGAGGATGAAAAATGACGCGTCCTGTGACTGAAGTTGCCTGTGGTGTTTTAATTGACCGCGAGAAGGGAATCTTTCTTTTGGGTTCTCGCCCTGAAGGGAAACCCTGCGCAGGATTCTGGGAATTTCCTGGCGGAAAACTTGAGGCGGGAGAAACCCCTGAAGTTGCCCTTGCGCGTGAATTAAACGAAGAGCTCGGTATTGAAATTGGGAAATCCTACCCTTGGTTTGTGATGGAGCACGACTATCCGCACGCGTACGTGAGACTTCACTTTCGGCGTTGTTTTTCGTGGGCCGGTGTACTCAAAAGCCTTGAGCATCAGAAGTTTGCGTGGTTCTCAGGATTGGCTGACCTTGAAGGCTTAAAGCACTTACCGATGAACGCGATTATCACTGAGCGCATCTATTTACCCGAATGCGTCTTCGCAGCCGACGCAGGAAATCTTGCCACCTACGCAGGTCTTGATGCCAAGCGGGGCGCCATTGTCGAGACCGTCGATGAAC
Source organism: Bacteroidaceae bacterium (assembly GCA_963652725.1). GTDB lineage: Bacteria > Pseudomonadota > Gammaproteobacteria > Burkholderiales > Burkholderiaceae_F > Duodenibacillus. Next base: position 36,902 of record CAVJUW010000002.1, read on the forward strand.
TTAAGGCGGCAGAAACTTCTGGTGCGCTTTACGTTGTCGCGAGAAAAGGCGCTGAAGATAAGCTTTTAGAGAATCAAATGAATACGCTTCCCGTTTATGTCTTCGGGACGCCAACCGAGATTGAAGCACAACGCACACGGGGTGCGCACGGCATTGTTCTTGCCCAAAACTAGGGTTATTTCTCTTTAGCTTCGGCTAGGGCTTTTTTCGCTTCTTCAGCTAAGAGTTCGGGGTCTGCAGAGCCTGGAGCACCTTCAATGCGATAGGCGCCGCTTGCCCAAGCGCCTAAGTCAATAATCTTGCATCGCTCTGAGCAAAACGGTCTCCAAGGGCTCTTGGTGTCGTATTCGTGTAAGCGTTTGCACGTGGGGCATTTAACGAGCATAGAGCGACTCCTTTGGCCGTTATTCGATTCTGATGCGGTAGGTTTCAGACTTTATGGGGCCGGTCTTTTCCCAAGGGCGAAGGTAATTAAGCTTCACAGATCCAGTACCCACATCGAGCGCCTTGAATGTGAAAACAAAGATTCCTGGGGCACCAACAAGTTGTGGGTCCGTTCTTGTGTCTTCAAAGCGCTTTTCAATGAGCGTGAGGTTCGGAGTAATTTCGGAAGCTTCCCAGCCGTAGCCTGTGGAAGGGTTTCCTTCAACGCGGATTGTTACGACATCCCCTTTTTTAGCTTTGAGGTAATTTCCCTCGCAATCTGTTGTTGAGCAGCCTGTAGCAATGAGGGCAGTAGCGAAAAGAGTTAAAGCTCTAAGACGAAAAGACATAACAAACCTTAGTGGGATTCTTCTTGAGCTAATTTTAGATAGCTCTCATGTAAGCCTGAGACTTTTGCCGCAAGGTCAGCGATCGATCCCGTGTTAACGATGAGGTCATCGGCGTAACGAAGACGTTCTTCTCTCGTGGCTTGAGCCCGAATAATACCTTCGGCAATTTCTTTTGATAGGCCTCGAGAGTTTATGAGGCGTGTAATCTGCACTTGTTCAGGCACATCGATTACAAGAATACGATTAACCTTCTGACGCCACTCTTCTTTTTCCGTTAAGAGCGCAGCATCCAAAAGGACGTAGGGGAAAAAGCGTTGCGTTTTTAGTTCGCTTTGAATTGCCTTGGTAATAAGGGGATGAAGAATGCTTTCAAGCTTTAAGCGTGCCTCTTTATCTTGAAAGACAAGATTTCTCATCTTGGGGCGATCTAGGGCACCCTCTTTGATGAAATCTTCACCGAAGGCTTGGGCAACTGCGTCAAGGGCTTCACCGTGCTTGGCAGTGAGATTTCGAGAAATCGCATCCGCATCAATGAGTCCTGCGCCTAAAAGCACAAAAAGGCTTGCAGCAGTGGATTTTCCGCTTGCAACGCCTCCGGTTAAACCAATAATCGGTTGCATGAAACTCGGGCTCCCGTTTGGGGTCTAAAACACACATCCGCACTATAACAAAACACCCCGCAATTTCTTGCAAGGGTGTTTAGTAAGAGGCATTGACTTTTATCAACGCAACATCGAATTTGGTCGGGGTGAGAGGATTCGAACCTCCGACTCCTGCGTCCCGAACGCAGTACTCTACCAGGCTGAGCTACACCCCGAAACTTGCGGCGCTGACCTAAGAATTCCTGTCTACCGCGAGGGTCAGGAACTTTATCAGAGAATCACGAAATTGTCCAACGGGAAGCCGTTCAATCGCACATTTCCCAAGTAAAACTTCAGCGTGTGCTTTTTCTAGGCAACGGTCCAAAGCACAAGTCTTTTTAATGATAGCGAGGATCGCTGCAAAGTCGCCTTCGCCACGACGAATCGCATCACGAATGAGGTTGCGATCGTCTTCAGAGGCTCCCTGCATGGCATATAAAAGTGGGAGTGTGACTTTTCCTTCTCTAAGGTCAGCTCCAAGCGCTTTACCCGTGTCAGAAGTCTCGCCTGCGTAGTCGAGAATGTCGTCGGCGATCTGAAAGGCGTTTCCGAGATGAAGGGCAAAATCGCAACAGGCCTCTTCTTGTTCTTTTGGCGCATTGGCAATGGCAGCTGCCATATTGGCAGCGGCCTGAAATAGGCAAGCGGTTTTGCGTTCGATCACAGCAAAGTAATCAGCCTCACTGATATCGGGGTTATGCGCGTTTTTTAGTTGCAGGACCTCGCCTTCACTTAAGCGATTGGCTGCAAAGGAAAGAGCCTCCATCACGCGAAGGTTTCCTGCACGAACCATCATCTGAAAGGATCGCGTATAAAGAAAGTCTCCGACAAGAACAGCCTCGGCATTTCCCCACTTAGCGTTAGCCGTGGGTTTGCCGCGACGCATTTTTCCTTCATCAACGACATCGTCATGCATCAGTGTTGATGTGTGAAGTAGTTCAATCACGGCTCCTAAGTAGTCAGCACTTTTGGCGTCTGCCCCCATGGCGCGCGCCATCAAGATAAGAAGCGCAGGCCTCATGCGTTTCCCGCCGGCTTGCGTGATGTATTGCGCAATTTCTTGAACATGACCAACGCAACTTCTCACTTCGGAGGCGATGATGCGTTCGACTTCGAGCATATCTTCAGCAATGGGGGCCAAGGCTAGATGGAGCGTTTCTTTGGACTGATTCATAGGTATCACGAGAACTGATTATTTTTTATTTTGGAAAAAGTTAAGGATACATCGAGAAGGCATTTGTCGCCAATGGGGTTTGCCTCAATTCGTGGATTTTTTTTAGCGTCGCAGGAGAGCGATTGTTCACAGGCTAAGGAAGTCTCTAACATAATTTAGATTATGTTTTACTCATGAAATTTATCGGACGAGATAGAGAACTTGACGCTCTAGAAAGAACGCGACTTGCTGCGCAAAACATCGCATCACGCATGACGCTTCTCACGGGGGAGGCTTTGCGTCGGGAAAACAACCCTTATCCAAAGAAGTCTACTTAAGTAAGAGGCGTTGTACCTTTTTGTACAAGTGACTTCGGAGGCGCAGCTATGCGCTCGCTTTGTAGAAGAAGTAAGAAGGTCCCTTAATATTTATGTGCCTTCTGGTATGTTCGAAGTCGATATCCTTGCAATCGACTTGTTGTCCATTGGTAAAGCTGTTACTGTCGGAAGGACAATGTGGTACTTGGTCTTATAGAACTTACGTAATGTCTCATTGTCTTTTCGTGTTTTCTCGTACATTTGATCGTTGAACCATTTGGCGAAGAGTCTCACGCGCCGCAACATCCAGGCCGATCGCGATACGACGGTATAAACGGGAGAAGGCGGTCGAAACCATCCAGGCAAAATTGGTACAAGGCGCCCAGCGAGGACGTCTTCCACGCATTTATTCCATGTTAAATCGACTGCTACTCCGAGGGATGCAAGTACGGAATTGCGTACAGCCTGAATGCTAGGAATGCTGATTGCATTAAGACTTTGTATCGCCTCAATCCTCCCTTCTTTTGTTAGGAACAGGGTTTCCTCGCGGATGGGGCCGTTGTAGCGATACACGGTGCACTTGGCTAAGTCTTTGGGTTCTGTAATTTTTCCGTGTTTGGCAATGTATTGCGCTGAAGCTAGTGGAAGATAATAGTTGTGGCCGCGATAAAACGTCACAACTTCGTCATTTGGGGCATTGACTTCTCCAGTCTTTACCGTGATATCGCAGTAGCCCTTTAGAAGGTCATCAACCGTTTTTCCTGGCGTAATTCGAAAAGAGACTCGAGGATAGAGTTGATTAAATTGCGCCAAATAAGACGTCAGTTTCGTCGCCGCAAATCCCGGGGACACTGACAAGCGAATTTCGCCAGTTACTTTTTCATTATCCTGATGCAGTTCGTCAAGAAGTGCGTCTTGCATCTCAAGAACACGTCGGATTTTCGGGAGAATTGTCTGACCTAAATCCGTTAAGGCAAAGGGTTTGAGCTTTCGATTGATAAGTGGGTGGCCGACGGATTTTTCCAATTGCGCTATCGCTCGACTCACAGTCGAGATTTCGACCCCTTCGCTTTCTGCTGCTAGTGCAATTCCGCCTCGATCAGCAACGGCCAAAAAGTAACGCCACAGCCTTAAATCGTCAGCTTTGTTCATGCTGAAGTTCCTTCTTGTAGCAGGGTAATTCACTTGCGCTCCACGCAAGTGAACTTGCCTTTTTGGCATTGTATAACGCAAGTTTTGAAAAGACAATGTCATTATCCGAAGCCTTTTCGGACAATCACTACACTCTTACGCTACGGAGTTGCTATGACAAGCTTCTTGCCTTGGTTCGCGTTGCTCGTGACCATTTGCGCCGGTTGGATGATGGTGAAACGGTATCCCAACCATATGACGCTCTTTTTCGCTGGTCTTCTTATTATCGTTGCCTGCGTTCTCGCTGGCGAAACCAATATTCTTCCCAAAGGAATGAAAACATCAGGTCTCATCTGGTTCGATATTTTTGACCTTTTGAGAAGATGTGCCACATCACAGGTCTCAGGAATTGGCTTTGTGATTATGACAGCAGGTGGCTTTGCGTCCTATATGGATCGCATCGGTGCGGCCAAAGTGCTCGTTGATTTAACGACCAAGCCGCTAGGTCGCCTTAATTCGCCTTACCTTGTGTTGGTCTTGGGATACCTCGTTGGTCAAACCTTGATTCTTGTGGTCCCGAGCGCCGCAGGTCTCGCGATGCTTCTTTTGGTGGCTCTCTATCCAATCTTACGTGGTGTGGGAATTTCCGCAGCAGCCGCTGCAGCTGTTATCGGCATGAATGCGGGTATGCCTATGGGGCCATCCTCTGGCACTTCTAATCTTGCCTCGAAAGTTGCAGGTTTAGATCCTGTCGTTTATTTCGTTCAGTGCCAGTTGCCTGTCGCGCTTCCTTCGATGTTCGTTGTCTGCGTGCTTTTGTATTTTGTCAACAAGTACTACGACAAGAAAAATGATGAGGTTTACGGTGAGCTTATCGAGGTGAAGGCAAAAGAAGTTCCTGTCGCTCCTGGCTGGTACGCGCTTTTCCCGCTCTTGCCCCTTGTGCTGATGATTATCTTCAGTAAGCTCGTTTACTCGGCTATCAAACTTAACACGATTTCTGCGCTCTTTCTTGTTTGGGCCTTTGTTGTCATTGTTGAACTCGTCCGTTTGCGCGATGTTAAGAAGGTTTTCAAAGATGCGCTTGCGATGTTCCAGGCTATGGGAAAACTCTTTACGGGCATTGTGGCACTCATTATCTGCGCTCAGTTCTTCGCAGAAGGCCTCAAACTTTCTGGCCTTATCGATATGTTGGTTGAATCTTCAAAGAGTGTCGGTATGGGAATGTTTGGCATGAGTGCCGTGTTATCTGCAATCGTGGGTTTCATTACTTTCCTTACGGGCTCAGGCGTTGCAGCCTATACAAGTTTTGCTGCTATGGCGCCAGACGTCTCTGCTGGTTTGGGAGGAACAGCTTCTGCTTTGGTCACCCCGATGCAGTTTGCAAGCGGATTCCTTCGTGCGATGAGCCCGGTTTCTGGCGTCATCATTGCTGTTGCAGGCGCTGCGGGACTTTCTCCGTTTGCCATTGTCCGACGCAATTGGATACCGATGTTAGGTGGCTTAACCACGGCGCTTATCGTCAACTACTTCGTCCTAATGTAATCGGACAATTCTCATGCAGGTACGGGAACTGATTTCTGCAAGTGACTTTGAAAAGAGGGAGATCCTCCTTAAGAGTCGCGCTCTTTCTATCCCTACCTGCAATCGAGCCTGGGGCGCTTTCGATGGCAACACCCTCTTGGGTACCGTCGGCGCTCTAGGTGAAACGCTTGTCGGTTTCGCAGTCGCTGAGGATCGCGAAGGGCAGGGGCTCTCTCTTAAGTTAACAGAGCGCGCTGTTAGCGACCTATTTCTCTTAGGCTTTAAAGAAATCCGGGCCTTTACGAAGGCATCTGAAGCCGAGCGCTTTAAAGGGGTTGGGTTTCACTTGGTTGCGTGCACGTCTCAGGCTGCTTTCATGGAATGGAATGCGAGTTTTTCCGTGCACTTAAAGCGCCTTGAGAAGATGGCTTTAGAGACGCCAGAAGGCTCTAGCGCTGTTGTTTTAAACGCCAATCCCTTCACATTAGGGCATCGCGCTTTAGTTGAAAGTGCTTTGCGTGAAAGCCCTTTTGTTTGGGTCTTTGTCGTTAGCGAAGATATCTCCGAATTCCTTTTCGAAGACAGACTGAAGATGGTGCAAAACGCCTTGTCGGACCTGTCGAATGTTCGCGTGGTGCCTTCTGGGCCGTATATGGTGTCGCTTGCGACATTTCCTTCGTACTTTACAAAAGAGGCCGAGCGCGTTCGCGTTCATGCTGAACTCGATCTGACGCTTTTTATCTCTCAGGCAAAGGCCCTGAAAATTACGTCCCGTTACGTCGGAGAAGAACCGTTTTCTTCAGTAACGGCGCAATACAACAGCGTGATGAAGGAGCTTTTACCTAAATCAGGGATTGCTTGCCGTGAGATTGCGCGTCAGTCTCTGGCAAATACCGGTTCTGTCATTAGCGCTTCAGTTGTGCGAGAACTTCTTAAGAGTGGACGTTTTACTGAGGCACTTTGCTATTTGCCGACAGTCAATTCTTCCTTGATATCGGAAGCTTTCTCTCGCAGTCGTCTTTTTAAGGAACAATCATGAATCCAAAAAAGAATGCCGTCGCTGGCTCTTTGGAATCAAGTGACGTGATGATTAGCGTCGCACCATCTGAAACATTGACTGTCAGTGTCACGAGTGTTGTGATGGCACAGTGGGGCCGAGAAATCGAGGCAGTCGTTCGAGAGGTGTTGGCCGCCAATGAAGTGACTTGTGCGAACGTCTCTGTGCATGACAAAGGCGCTCGAGAATGCACCATTCGCGCAAGACTAAAAACAGCGCTCGCTCGTAGCGGAGCCCTGTAAATGCCGTTATCCGATCTTTTGCCAACGATGGAATCGGTACTTGCTGACCGAGAAAAACGCTGGCAGCTTCGAGCAGAATTTGCGCAGAAGAAAACTCTTGTTGCTCTAACGCTTCGCTTGCCGCATGCGCTGCGTCTAGGCTACCTAGATCTCCTAGAAAAGGCGCTTTGCTCGTTACAAGGAATCGGATTAGTTCTAAGAACACGCTTAAAAAACGCTGATGGTTTAGCCTATATCTTCGAAACTGAAGAGTCTGCAGAAAGCATCAAACGTAAAGCTATCTTTTTGGAAGACAAATTACCAATCGGACGCTTTCTTGATATCGATGTCAGTGACTCTGAAGGCGCACTATCGCGTCAAGAATTGGGATTACCATCTCGCACCTGTCTTGTATGCGGTAAACCCGCCTGGGATTGCATTAAGTCTGCACGCCATACCATAGACGATATTCAAGGCACTATCGAAAAGATTCTTTTCCCGATAGAAAAGACTCCTGAAGGGCAGATTGCCCGCTGTGCGGCTCTTGCTGCAAAAGAAGAGCTTCGCTTGCTTTTCAAGCCTGGGCTTGTAACACCGATTTCAAATGGGTCCCACAAAGATCTTGATTTTCATCTCATGAGTGAATCTCTTGAGTGCCTTAAGCCTTTCTGGCTGGAATGTGCGAAAAAGGGTCTAGCAGCTCAGAAGGCCTCGCCAGAGTTTTTATCCGAACTTCGGATCTTAGGACTTGAGGCTGAAAAACGCTTGTTTGATCTTACTTCGGGCGTTAACACGTATCGAGGCCTTCTTTATCTTTTAGGGATTCTTTGTGCAGCAGTGGGTTTCGCTTTCTCTCATAAGCAAAGATTAGAAGATGTTTTCGAGATAACGCGTGCGATAGCAGCCGAAGAACTTAAGCGCATCCCCAATACGCATACCCGAGCGAAAGATCAAGGTTTTTCTTCTTACGCAGGAGCCAGAGGAGAGGCTGCTTCAGGCTTTGAAACGGTTCATCAGGCTTACGAATTTTTCTTAGAAAGAAAAAGGAAAGCTTCGAGTCGCGCAGAGGCTTTAACCGATACATTAATCTACCTTATTTCAAAGACGTGCGACACGAATGTTCTTGGCCGAGGAGGTAGCGAAGGGCTACTTTTTATGCAGCGTTCGGCTACTGAAATTCTGAAAGCTAGCGGCCTATTAACACCAAAGGGCACGAATCTTTACCGTCAGTTTTTACTTGAAACCCTTCAAAGAAATCTTTCTCCAGGTGGTGCGGCTGACCTTCTTATTTGCACCGCCTTTTTAGATCGAATCGCTTTTCTTTTCGGAGAACAGTTATGACAAATACACTTTCGCAGTTCCCGCTCCTGCGAAGTCAACTCTATATTCCTGGCACGAATCCATCGATGCTACAAAACGCAGCGTGGATGGGAGCCGATGGCGTCATTCTCGACTTAGAGGATGCCGTAAGTCTTGCGGAAAAAGACTCAGCACGAGACCTTGTTGCTGAAACGTTGAAGTCTGTTCGGTTTGGTTCAGTATTCAAAATCGTGCGCATCAATGCCGCGGATACCGAGTTCTGGCAAAAAGATCTTCAAGCCGTCATTGCAGGGCGCCCTGATGCCATTCGTTTGCCGAAAGCGGAATCTGCTGAAGCCGTTCGAGAGGTCGACCGTTTTATGGCACAAATCGAAAAAGAAAACGGGCTTCCCATTGGGGAAGTAAAAATTCACGCAATGCTCGAAACCGCGAATGCGGTATTGGACGCAAGAGAAATCGCTCGTTCATGCCCGCGAGTGAGTGCTATTAGCTTAGGCGGACAAGATCTTGCCGCAGATATGGGGGTATTAAGAACCTCCACGGGGGAAGAGCTGATGACAGCACGAGGTCTTGTCGTATTAGCAGCGCGTGCTGCCCGTGTGATGGCGTTTGATACGCCATTTACCAATCTCAATGACAATGAAGGGCTAGCACGGGAAGCGGCTTTTGATATGCAGATAGGCTTTTCTGGGAAAGCGGCAATTCACCCATTGCAGTGCAAGATTATTAATCAGGCCTACTGCCCAACAGAAAAGGCTCTCAAAAAAGCGATTACGGTCGCTCGTGCCTGGAAAGAAGCACAGGCCGCAGGAAGTGGCGTCTGCAAAGTCAATGGCGCCATGGTCGATGCGCCTGTTGTGGAGCAATCGCTTTCTGTCTTACAGCGAGCTCGCGCCGCTGGTATTGCGTTCGAGGAGTAAAGCCATGAAGCTCATAAAAAATGCTTTAAATCGTTGGGTGCCAGATGAAATCTTAGGCTTAGGTAAGGTCGCACCCTATGTTGCTTCTCACGTCAGGCTTAACGGAGCCTACAGTTTTACGCCTTTAGCTCCGGCTCATCGCGTTGTGTCTTTTGGTTCTCAAAAAATCACGCACTGCATTCGAGAAGCAATCGAACGCTCAGGACTTAAGAGCGGCATGACGATTTCTTTTCATCACCACCTAAGAAATGGTGATGCCGTCTTGGGGATTATCCTACGAGAAATCGCCGCTATGGGGATTTGTGATTTGACACTAGCCTCGTCTTCTCTAACTGGTGCTCATGATTGTGTGGCAGATTTCATTCGCGCAGGTGTCGTCACAGGACTTTATTCCTCTGGCGTGCGAGGTGCTGTTGGTCAAGCTGTTAGTCGCGGCGAGTTAGCTAAGCCTCTTATCATTCATTCGCACGGGGGACGTGCACGCCTGATGAAAGAAGGAAAGCTTCGAATTGATGTAGCTTTTCTTGCAGCTCCCGCTTGCGACTATGATGGGAATTTCTTAGGGTCAGAAGGGCCAAGCGCTTGTGGATCCCTAGGTTACGCATTAAGTGATGCGCAGTACGCCGCTCACGTCGTTGCAGTCACAGATAATTTAGTTTCTGAGAACTTAGAACGCCGCGCAAGCGTCAATGCTTCTCAGGTCGATCAAATCTTAGTTGTTGATAGCCTTGGCGATCCGAAAAAGATTGCCTCGGGTACCGTACGCTTTACGCGAGACCCCTTGCAGCAACGTATGGCTGAACTTGCCTTCGGTGTGATGAAAGCTTCGGGCCTTGTAGCCCCAGGCTATAGCTATCAGGCAGGCGCCGGTGGTGCCTCTCTTGCCGTGACAGCGTACCTTGAAGATTACGCTAAGAAAAAAAATATCTGTGGATCTTTTGCCTTGGGCGGCGTCTCAGGGCACACCACACATATGCTTGACGAAAATCTTTTTGAACGCGTTTTGGATGTTCAAAGTTTTGATGCCTCTGTTGCGAAATCTCTAGCCACGGATTCTCGTCATATTGAAATTAGTGCTGCGCGTTATGCTGACCCATTCTGCGGCTCTTGCGCTGTAAATCAACTGGATATCGTTGCTCTAGCAGCGCTTGATGTGGATGTTGATTTCAACGTGGATGTGATGACTGGTCTTGATGGCGTTTTGCGGGGCGCCTCAGGTGGGCATAGCGATACGGCTTTTGGAGCGAAGTTAGCGATGGTTCTTGTTCCTACGCAACGAAGTCGCGTGCCAGCCATCCGTGAAAAAGTCCAAACCGTTGTCACCCCTGGCGAGAGCGTCGATTGCATTGTCACCGAGCGTGGCGTGTGTATTAATCCGGCTCGTTCGGATTTGGAACAAGCCTGTCGAAAAGCAGGACTTCCCGTGAAAGATATTCATGATCTTCGTCAAGAGGTGCTCGCTGAAACGGGCACACCCGATGAGGTGGAATTCTCCGAAAAGATTGTTGGCGTCGTTGAGTACCGTGACGGAACGATTATCGATACGTTGCACGCCGTCAAGTCTGATAATTGAAAAAGGTAATAGTTATGGAAACTAGAAAGCTCCCTGTTCGCGACCAATTCTTCTGGCTTGGCGAAATGAATAAAGCCTCTGCCGTCATTAATGCTTCCGAGGGTCTGCTTGATGCCTCAGTTGTAACGAAGGTGGCGCAGGGAATTAAAACCGTCATTGATGCGGGCAACACCCCAGGTGGCGCACGACCTGGCAAAGTCATTCAGTTTGAGCCGCTTTTAATTGATGCGGCTGGTATGGATGTGACGATGCTACACATTGGTCGCTCAAGCCAAGACATGCATGCGACGTTCCGATCGACAATTCTTCGCGACAATCTTTTAGTGCTTGCTGAGGAACTCGCCGAAACGATGCAGACGCTTACCGCGTTAGCTGAAAACAACAAAGACACGATTGTCCCCAATTACACCAATGGTGTTGCGGCTCAGCCTAATAGTTATGCACATTATTTATTGGGCTTTTTGTCTTCTTTTGATCGAGATTCGCAACGGCTTCGGGAACTCTATGTGCGTGTTAACTACTGCGCGATGGGAACCACGGTTCTTAATGGCACAAGTTGGCCCCTTAACCGCAATCGAATGGCTTCTTACCTAGGGTTTGCAGCTCCTGTTGAAAACGCTTACGACGCCGCACAAATGAAGTCAGTGGATGAGCCCGTGGAACTTGCCTCAATCCTCACGAGTATTGCTTTGCACGTGGGCTCATTTATTCAAGATGTCTCTGTGCAGTACGCACAACCCCGTCCTTGGATTCTTTTGCAAGAAGGCGGAGACAACACGTACGTCTCCTCAGCGATGCCGCAAAAGCGTAACCCAGGACTCATGATCAACACCCGTATCATGGCTTCCAAAGTCATCGGGGATGCGCAAACCACGGTGTTCTATGCGCATAACATCACTCCAGGGATGACAGATCCCAAGTCGCCAAAAACAAATACAGCGATGGTACAAGACACTATTGACTTGCTCACAAATTACCGTCGAGTTCTCAAAGCGCTTCGCATTAATCCAAAGCGCGCATTAGAAGAACTCAATAACGACTGGACAGCTAGCCAGGAAGTCGCTGACGTGATGATGCGCGAATATAAGCTTCCTTTCCGCGTCGGACATCATGTTGCAAGCGCTCTTGTCACTTACGGTCGCCAAAATAACATCAAACCCTCGGAATTCCCTTACGAGGAAATGAAGCGGCTTTATGCTGAGGTCGTGAAAAAGGAATATCCCGTAGCAAATCCGGTGTGCCCTATGAGCGAAGAGGAATTTAGAAGTACTTTAGATCCCAAAGCCATCATTCTTCATCGTCGCACTTCGGGTGGGCCGCAGCCTGCGGAATTGAACCGGTGTCTCACGCACATGAATCAAAAGATTGCGGCTCTTAAAGAGTGGCAAAAAGCTAAAACGGCAGCAATTAGCGAGGCTTTGGGTAAGCTAGATGCCGATTTCCTTTTACTCCTAGCAAAATAGGGCTTTCATCATCTTGGTAAGGTGCGCCTCCCGTCGCTGGTAATCTTTAGTAACGATGCCAGCGACATTTTTTAGGCGTTTTGCTTGAATTTGCGAAAAAAGCCGCATTCGCTCGTCTTATAATGCGAGCATAGTTCGTGGGGTGGCTCAAAAGATAATTTGAACCCCCGCGGTTTTTTTGACACTGAGATTTGTTAAATGAACGAGCAATACGTAAAGGCATCGCTACATGAAGCGCAAGAAGGGCTTAAAGCTCTTATTGCAAACGAGGCCATGATCGAAAACATCGCCAAAGCCGGGCACCTTATCGCCCAAAGCCAACGCGATGGTGGCGCTGTGTACTCTTGCGGTAACGGTGGGAGCCTTTGCGATGCGATGCACTTTGCTGAAGAGTTAACAGGACGGTATCGCCAAGATAGAAAGCCATTTCGGGCTGCGGCCATTGCCGATGCCTCTCATATGGCTTGTGTCTCCAATGACTTCGGTTATAAAGAGGTTTTCTCTCGCTGGATTGAAGCCTTCGGAAAGATTGAAGACGTCCTCTTAGCGATTTCGACTTCCGGCAAAAGCGCCAACGTCATTGCAGCAAGTCGCGTGGCAAAAGAAAAGGGCATGAAAGTCATTGCCCTTACGGGTAAAGACGGCACAGAACTCACAAAACTTGCTGACGTTGCCATAGTGACGCCAGCAGGCAAATGGGCCGATCGGGTGCAGGAGCTTCACATTAAGGTCATTCATATCTTAATTGAGCTTATCGAGCGAGAACTCGCCCCAGAAAACTACACGGACTAAGAAAGCATTTTTTTGAAATTGTCGCCGCGCCTCGTGCGCAGCGCGGGTTTGTTTTACTGTCTTAAGTCCCAAGTAGGGACTATAAAAAAAGAGGGCAAAAAAATTAATGCCCTTTAGGGAAGTTAGGTTTTATGGAAAAGCGTATTCCTATTACAACGCGTGGAGCTGAGCTCTTACGCGCAGAACTCGATCAATTAAAACGCGTCAAGCGCCCTGAAGTGGTGCGTGCGATTGCTGAGGCTCGCGACAAGGGTGACTTGTCTGAGAACGCTGAATACGATGCCGCAAAAGACCTTCAGGGTCAAATCGAAGGCCGTATCGCTGAGATTGAAGGCAAGCTCTCGATGCTTCAGATTATTGATCCAAAGGCCTTAAATGCCGGAGACCGTATCGTTTTTGGCGCAACCGTTGAACTTGAAGACGAAGATAGCGGTGAACAAAAGACCTATCAGATCGTAGGCGACGATGAGGCCGATATCCGCCAGGGACGTGTTTCGATTTCAAGCCCCTTGGCTCGCGCATTAATCGGTAAGTTCGAAGGCGATGAAACGCAGTGCCCAGCGCCTAAAGGCGTGATTCACTACGCTATCGTTAGCGTTCGCTACATCTAGATTTTCTTGGGGCTTGTTCTTCTACGAGCCCAAAGGCCCCATTAAAAAAGCCCTCTCGCACGAAGTCGAAAGGGCTTTCCCATTTCTTAAAGAGGGCTATTCAGGTTTCTTTTCCTCAGCCGTGTCATCTTGCACTTGAATCACAAGCAGTGGCACCGAGCCACGTGAGGCAATCCGCATCGCAGTCGACCCCATCACCGCTGACTTTAAGCGCCCGTAGCCGTGGCTACCCATGACAACGAGGCCTAATTTCTCGTTTTTGGCGTAGGCGGCAATTTCGTCACCCGCATTGCCCGATAGGCCAACAGCCTGCGGTTTAATGCCGTGCTCTTCAAATAAAGGAAGCAAGGGTGTCATTACCTCAGTGAATTCCTTTTTCTGCATCGCAGCGATTTCATCAGGAGAGAAGGTCGGAAGTGTCATACCGAAGATATCGGGGTAGACAGCCGAGGCGTAATCGTTTGCCACATGAATTAAGAAAAACTCCGAATCCTTTCCAAAGAAATCCATGTTATCCAAAACGTAGTGCACGGCAGCAAGCCCGTATTTGGAGCCGTCAACCGCGATACCGATGCGAATGGATTCCGCACGAGGCGCGGGTTGATCACGCAAAACAAGGACAGGGACCTTTGTTTCTTTTAAAACGCCATTGGTAACAGATCCTAAGAAAAGGCCAGCCAAAGCGTTTCTTCCGCGAGAGCCCATCACGATGAGATCTGCGCCAAAGCGAACCGCTTCTTTGGCGATTTTCTCCGCTGGATTTCCAGCAAGGATCGTTTCAATGACTTCAATGTCTTTACCAGCGAGCATCGCATGAGCCGACTTAAAGATATCGGCAGACTGTTCATCGCAATAGCGCTGAGCTGCAGAGCTTAAGGGGTCTCCAGGCAGAGAATCAAAAACAGTCACAAGCTCGATGGTGGACTTCGCACCAAAAAGGGAAGCACGCGAGGCTAAAAAGGCCAGCGAGTTTTCGCTATAAGAAGAACCATCAATCGGAACTAAGATTTTCATCGTCTTCTCCTTTTTCTCTAGTTAGTTTCTTAGGCTGTGAATCGGAGCCGGGATTCTGCCTCCGAATGCAACAAAGCCTTTGGAGTCGCCCCCAGGGACGCGAATGATGTTCGCTTCACCCAAGAGCCCCCCGAAAACCGCTTTCTCGCCGATGCCTTTACCAGGAACTGGAATGACACGCACAGCTGTCGTCTTCGAGTTAATCATACCAATTGCAGCCTCGTCTGCGATAAGACCAGCGATAGTATCTGCGGGAGTGTCGCCAGGAATAGCGATCATATCTAAGCCTACTGAACATACGCAGGTCATGGCTTCGAGCTTTTCAAGCGTTAAGGCACCCGTGCGCGCCGCAGCCTCAATTGAGCTATCTTCGCTTACGGGAATAAAGGCGCCCGATAAGCCACCGACGTGGCTTGAGGCAAAGACGCCGCCCTTTTTCACCGCATCGTTAAGCATAGCCAAAATGGCTGTTGTGCCTGGCGCTCCAATCGAAGAAAGCCCTAAGGTCTGGAAGATTTCTCCAACGCTATCGCCAATCGCTGGCGTTGGTGCAAGAGATAGATCTGCTACCCCATAGGGTATCCCCATGCGTTCTGCAACGTCTTTACCGATAAGTTCGCCAACTTTTGTCACCTTGTAGGCGGTTTGCTTAATGATTTCTGCAATTTCAGAAAGCGTAAGTTTGCGTGATGCGTGAGAAATGGCGCGCTCTAAGGCTTTATTGACAACGCCTGGACCCGAGACTCCGACATCAATCACAACATCGGGCTCGCCGACACCAAGGTAGGCACCTGCCATAAAGGGCACATCTTGCGGGATATTGCAAAAGACAACGAGCTTTGCGCAACCGATGCCATCGCGGTCAGCGCTAGCGGCGGCAACATCCAAAATTCTTTGGCCCATTAACGCTACAGCATCCATATTGATGCCCGATTTTGTGGATCCGACGTTAATCGACGAGCAAATGCGGTCAGTCGTTGTCAGGGCCTCAGGCAAGGCATCAATGAGGTTACGTTCCCCAGGGGTGATGCCTTTTTCGACAAGCGCACCAAAGCCACCCAAGAAGTCAACGCCAACTTCCTTTGCCGCGGCATCTAAAACCTGACAGGCCTTGACCATCTCGTCACGCGTAAAGCCTGCGCCAACAGTGCCAATGGGGCTTACGGAAATCCGCTTGTTGACCACAGGAATGCCGTAGCGGTCGCCCACTTCATTGCAGGTCTTAACGAGGGAGCCTGCGTATTTAGCGATTTTTGTGCGAACCTTTTTCTCGAAGGTTGCAAAGTTATCGCTTGCGCAATCGAATAGATTGATGCCAAGCGTCACAGTACGCACATCGAGATGCTCGCTACGGAGCATGTTAATGGTAGAAATGACTTCGCGTTCGGTGAGCATAGCTTCTCCTAGACAACCTGAATTCGATTAATCGCTTCAAAAATATCGCGGTGCTGAAGCGTGAGTTCGAGCCCCATACTTTCAGCCTTGGCAATTAAGCGCTTGTGAATCGCGGCGATATCGGCGTTAGCGGGAATCAACACTTCGTAAACGAGCATGAATTCGCCTGGCTGCGGCTGCATGGCGCGAAGATTTTCGATATTGATTTTCTCTTGCGCGAACATTTCAGCAAATGTGCCGACGATGTCGTTTCTGTCGCCACCGTAGACGCTTACAACAAAGGGCTCGGTCTTCTCGGGTTTTGCGCTAGCCGATGGGGTTTCTGGGTCCCAAACACGTGCTGTCACACGTAATTTAGCCTCTTTCAGAGCAAGGCTTAATTTGTCCTTTAAGAGGCCGTTGTCGAGATCTGCGGGTTTTTCAATAATAAAAAGACTCGCGAACTGATTTTTAATGTTCGATTGCGACATCTGTGAGATGTTGCAGTTGGCCGCCGTGAGTGTCTTACATAGAGTCGCGACAACACCGGGCTCATCGATTCCGAGGGCGCTTACAACGCAATAGGCAGTTTTCATACAAATAGCGAGCCCGTCTTATTCTCTAAGACGGGCCATCCTCATAGTAATGCTAATTTAATCAATCGTCCTCATCCTTACGCTGGTACTTGCTTGCAAGTTCCTGTTGCTTCTGGAACGGAGCAGGCTGGTAGGCGTAGAACTCAGCGGTAAACACGGCAGCACCCTGCGTCATCGCATTAAGGCGCGCAGCATACCCATCCATTTCCGCTAGCGGCATCAGAGCCGTAATTTCCATCGTTGAGGCGTTGGTTGATGTGGTATTGACAACCTGACCACGGCGGCTTGCTAAGTCGCCAGCGATATCGCCCATAGCAGTAGCAGGTGCCGTAATCGACATCTTCACAATCGGTTCAAGAAGTGTGGGACTTGCTTTTTCAATCGCATCCATCATCGCTTTGCGACCAGCGCTCACGAAGGCCACTTCCTTACTATCAACGGGGTGAGACTTACCGTCATAGACCGTTACTTTCACGTCCTGCATTGGGTAGCCTGCGATGTAGCCCTGATCGAGCACTTCGCGAACACCCTTTTCAACGGCAGGGATAAAGTTAAAGGGAATAGCGCCGCCCTTAACCTCATCGACAAATTGGAAGCCTTCGCCACGAGCCAATGGCTCGACACGAAGATAGACTTCACCGAATTGACCCGCGCCGCCCGACTGTTTCTTGTGGCGAGCGTGGCCTTCTGCTTTGCCGCTAATCGTTTCACGGTACGGAACCGATGGCGCGCAGGTTTCCACTTCAAAGTTAAATTGCGCCTTCATGCGATCGAGCACGGTCTTAAGGTGCAATTCCGACAAGCCTTGCAACATCGTCTTATTTAAAACGGTGTCGGTTGCTGTCGAAAGTGTCGGGTCTTCGGCGAGCATCTTCGATAACACATCGCTCATACGACCTTCGTCACCACGGCGAAGCGGTGTGAGATCTAAACCAAACATGGGTTTCGGGAAGTCCAAGGGCTTCATACGCACGTCAAAGTCAAGAATACTCGAGTGCAAAATCGCGCCATAGTGCATATCGTCAATCTTATTTAAGGCGCCGATGTCCCCTGGATTTAATTCATCGGTTTCGATGGTTTCTTTACCCTGAAGGATAAGGGGCTTGTTTACCTTAATCGGTTTACGGGAATCATCGATGTAAAGCGTAGAGCCCGGTTTGATCTGACCCTGGTGCACGCGGAAGATACCAATCTTTCCAACAAAGGGGTCACTGATGATCTTAAAGACGTGCGCTAAAACGGGCATCTGTGCGCTCGGTTCCGTTGGAATCGGCGTGCCATCGCGCTTTTCAAAAAGGGAAACGTTCGCTTCCGCGGGCGACGGTAAGTGACGAATAATCACCTTCATAAAGTCGCGAATACCAATTAAGTTTTTCGCGCTCGTAAAGCACACAGGAATGATGTGACCTTCGCGCAAGGCTTTTGTAATCGGGGCGTGAAGGCTCGCGGGATCTGCGTCTCCTTCTTCAAGGTAACGTTCCATCGTCGCATCATCGACTTCAACGACGCGTTCGATAAAGGCGCGGTGCACATCAGACACACTCATGATGTCGCTTTCGCCTTCTTCGGTGTTGTAGCAGTCAATGACGTGGGTCATGCCTTTTGTCGGGAGATTTAAGGGAATGACAGCGTCTCCAAATGCAACACGCAACTGTTCGAGAATGTTCATCAAATCAACGCCAGGGACGTCAATCTTATTGATGACAATCATGCGGCATAGGCCACGCTTTTCGGCCCAATTCATCATGCGTTCTGTCATCAATTCCACGCCCTTTGTGGCGTCAACGACGATAACGGCGGTTTTTGCCGCATCCAATGCCGGCAAGGACTGACCGATGTAATCGGGATACCCCGGTGTGTCGATGACGTGAATACGAACGGGATCGAGCCCTAATTTTTCTGTACCCATATGGGCAACGGCTAAACGCAGTGAATGGCCAACTTGTTTTTCCTGAGGATCGCTATCACAAACTGTCGTTCCTTTCTCGACGCTACCGCATTCGGAAATAGCTCCGGCACGCATAAGCATAGCTTCGATTAAGGATGTCTTACCGCTGCCGCCGTGACCGACGAAAGCGACTGTACGCAGGTTCTGAGTTGGGTATTTCGACATTTATGACTCCTCGGGTTGAATTCAGAATTCTCGGGCGCGAGAGGAAGGCCGCACAGGCCCGAGAGACGTAGTCAATTCTACGTATCTCAGAGACAAATGGCGGCCCAAGGACCAAAAAAATCTTAGTGCGCCTCTTTTAGGCGAGAAAAGGCCTCTTGGGCGTTTTCAAAAGCGTAGGCAGCAAGGCTTTCTAGAGATACCCCACGAAGAGCGGCCCCAACTTCGAGCGTCTCAAAGATGTCTGCCGGGTGCGTTCTCGTGTCTAGTTTGGCTCGCCGCAAAGCTCCTGGCATATCGGGAGCGTCTGTTTCTAAAACAAAATCTTCGTTGGCAATCCCCACAAAGATACGGCGAATGCGTTTACTGCCTTCATAGGTAAGAGCCCCACCAAAGCCTAATTTCATCCCGAGACCGATTAGGCGTTGGGCCTGATTTTCTGATCCATTAAAGGCGTGAACAATCCCTTTTAGTGGGGAAAACACGGCAATTTCTCGGCTAACAGCATCCACGGCGTGCCGCGCATGAATGCTCACAGGTAAAGAAAAGCGTCGTGCTAGGCGCAATTGCTCCCGAAAGAGGGTAAGCATCTTTTCTTGATCTAAGTCTTTTACAAAGCCATCGAGACCGATTTCCCCGATTCCAGCAAAAAGTGGGTCGCAAAGAGCCTCTTTAATCGTTTCTTCAAAGTCTTTTAAAAAGCTATCGACCGAGTCAATTTTCTCGATATAAAGGGGATGAACACCTAAGGCGTAGTGAAATCCCAATTCGTGCGCGACCTGACGCGTCTTATCAAATGTGCCTGGAATCCCTGAGCAGATGAGGGCATCAACAAGTCCCTTTTCTTTGGCCTTTTTAACGAGGGCGTCGCGGTCGGCATCAAAGACTTCGGCATCGATATGCGTGTGCGTGTCGATAACTTTAAGCACGGGTGTTTTCAGAGGGCGTGGCAATACGCCCATTTTCCAATCGAATGGTTCTATCGCATTTAGCGGCAATTGCTTTGTCATGCGTCACAATCACAATGGCTGTGCCAAATTGCCGCGCTAATCGCACAAAGCAGGAAAAGACAGAGGCTGCTGTTTCTTCGTCTAAGTTTCCGGTGGGTTCATCGGCTAAAACGCAATCGGGTTGCCCAACAATGGCGCGAGCAATCGCCACGCGTTGCCGCTCGCCACCCGAGAGTTGACTTGGATAGTGATTAAGGCGCTCGGATAAACCAATACTTATTAAAACTTCGCGTGCCGCCTTGTACGCTTCTTCATTTTTTACGCGCCGAATTAAAAGCGGCATCGCAGCGTTTTCAAGCGCTGTGAACTCAGGCTGCAAGTGGTGGAATTGATAGACAAACCCTAAGTGTTTGTTTCTTAAGCGCCCGAGTTCGACTTCGTTTAGGTTGGCGATGTCGTGCCCTGCGATACAGATGGTGCCCGAATCGATGGCATCGAGCCCTCCTAAGGCATGTAAGAGGGTGCTTTTCCCAGAACCCGAGGCGCCGACAACGGCAACGATTTCTCCGCGGTTAACCGCAAAACCGACGCCTTTAAGGACCGGGGTCTTTAGGCCAGCCGTATCCTCATAGGTCTTAAATAGATTTTCTACAGCAATCGCTTCATTCATGTCGTAAGGCCTGTGCAGGATGTGTCTTCGCAGCGCGCCAAGACGGATAAAGGGTTGCGAGTAGGCTTGCAGCAAAGCTCACAATCGCAATCGGAATAATGTCAGAGGCTCTCGGGTCGCTTGGCATCTGGCTAATGTAGTAAATCTCTTTGGGTAAGAATTCAACCCCAAGGACGCTTTCAACCGCTGGGACAATGACATCTAAGTTACACGCAATCCCAAGGCCAAAGACAATGCCGCAAATAACGCCAATAAATCCAACGATGGTGCCTTGGATAACAAAGATGGTCATAATTGACGCGGGAGACGCACCAAGCGTTCTCAAAATCGCAATGTCGGCTTGCTTTTCCGTTACTGTCATCACAAGAGTGGATACAAGACCAAAGGCCCCGACAATCACAATCAAAAAGAGGATGATGGCCATCATGCGTTTTTCTACTTGTACGGCAGCAAACCAGGTGCGGTTTTGCTGCGTCCAGTCCGTGGCGTAGTAATCGGCCGGAAGCTTCATCATCAAGTTCATCGAAACTAAGCGGGCATCATCGATGTTATGAAGTTTCACACGTACCCCTGTGGGGCCTGCTGTTCGAAAAAGCGCTGCCACATCGTCAATGTGCGAAAAGACCAAGGTGCTATCGAACTCATAGTGCCCCGAGCGAAAAAGAGCCTTCACGGTCATCTGTTTCATACGGGGAACAAAGCCTGCGGGTGTGGTGTTGCCCTTTGCGACAATAAGTGTGACCTTATCTCCCACGGAAACACGCAAAAGCCGAGCGAGGTCTTCACCTAAAATCACGCCAAAGTCTCCGGCTTTTAGTTCGTTTAATGTCGCTGATCCAAGAGTTTTGGCAACGTCACTTACGTTTGGTTCAGACGCTGGGTCAATGCCGCGAACAGCAACGCCTCTAAGGTTTCCCCGGGAATTAAGTAACCCTTGACCAGAAACGTAGGGGGCACAAGCGGCAACGTGTTTGTCGGTTTCAATCAATTTTGCCGTTTCTTTCCAATCGGGAATTGCTCCAGTAAAGCGCACCACTTCCACGTGCGAGAGCACTGAAAGCATTCTGTCTCGCACTTCCTTTTGAAAGCCGTTCATCACCGAGAGCACGATAATAAGAGCCATGACCCCAAGGGCAATCGATGAGATTGAAATCCCCGAGATAAAGCTCATAAAGCCATCTTTGCGACGGCCTCGACGTCCGGCACGCGTGTAGCGCAATCCGACAAGTAGTTCAAAAGGTAAGTTCATGAAGCGTCTTTTTCAAGTGCGACGTTAACAGGGATGGCTCCAAGCTTTTCGGTTAAAACCTTTGGGTCAATCGTGATGATATAGCCACGACGGCCGCCATTGATGTGAATTTTATCGAGAGTAAGGATTGTGCTTTCGACATAAACAGGCATTTTTTTGCGTGTTCCAAAGGGGCTCGTGCCTCCGACCTGATAGCCTGAGTTACGCTGCGCTTGATCTGGGGCGCATGGAGCGATGAATTTACGCCCTGTTTGGCGCGCAAGATTCTTTGTAGAAACTTCGCAGTCTCCGTGCATCAAAATCACAAGTGGCTTTGCCGCCTCGTCTTGCATAATTAGGGTTTTCACGACAGTGTGCTCATCAAAGCCCAAAGAAAGCGAGGCCATATGAGTTCCCCCGTGCTCAACGTAGTCATAGGAGTTTTGCTCAAACGCGACCCCATGGGCTCGAAGCCAGGTTGTCGCTGGCGTTTCGCTTTCATGCTTTTCGTGATTTTTCTTACTCATTTTTCTTCTTGTCTTTCTTCTTAAAGGAAAGTGAACTTTACGCTGTATGCGTCAAATCGTTCATTCTGAGCCAGGCGCCAATTGCAACAAATTCTTCTTTCCCGCCAAAAGCTTTTCCTTCAAAACTCTTCGGATCCAAGATGTCTAACTTATCAATCATCGCTTTGGACACAACGCGATGGCAGGGAATAAGGATAGGAAAGGGGTTGCGCGCCAAGATTTGTCCTACAGCCCGAACGGCCTCAGGCGAGCCAATACTTTGGGCAATCTCGCCGTACGTCTTAAATGTCCCAGAGGGTAGGCGAGAAGTTTCTTCTAAGACTTTGCGAGTGCTCTCTGTAAAGTTCTGAGCCCTTTTTGTTGCAAAAAGGGCTTCACGCTCTTCTTTGGTAAGTGTGCGCCCCGTATCTAAGATTTCTCGCACGGCATCGACCCAAGGCGAGGCTAAAACTGAGGTGTCTTGGGACTCAGGAGAAACAGAATCTAAACTAAAGGCCACTTCCCAAAGTTCGTCGAGCGCAAACGTAAAAGCAATCGAGCCCCACGGAGCGGGAATCGAGGCGGTTTCTTTTAATTCGTCTGAAACAAAAATGTGCATAGCGGCACCTTATTGAGGAAGGTCTTCTTTCCAAAGTCCTTTTGGCATCGGAAAAGCAAATTGTTCATCTTCGCCTGCTAGTTCAGTCACCGTGCTTTCTGGGAAAAGCGACTGAAGGAAACTGACGAGTTCTTTGACAAGAAACTCAGGCGCAGAAGCTCCTGCCGTAATACCGATGCGTGTGGCATTTTTAATCCAATCGCAATTTAAGGCTCGCGCATTTTCAATGAGATAAGCAGCGGTCCCAGCGCGCTCGGCAACTTCTTTTAAGCGATTGGAGTTTGAACTCGTTGTTGAACCAATGACAAGCACAACGTCGACTTCTTTTGCGAGCGTTTTCACAGCATTTTGCCGCGACTGTGTCGCATAGCAAATATCGGACTTTTTCGGTTCAATTAGTAGCGGAAAGCGGCCTCGTAGCGCTTCTGTAATCTCTTTTGCATCATCGACAGAAATCGTTGTTTGTGTCACACACGCTAAGGACTTTTCACCGATATTGAGTTTTTCGACATCCTCGACTTTTTCAACGACAGTAATTGCGCCATCGATTTGTCCTACGGTTCCTTCGACCTCAGGGTGACCTTTGTGGCCAATGACAACGACGTGTGTGCCATCGTTATGCATTTTGGTAATTTCTCTGTGCACCTTTGTCACTAAGGGGCACGTTGCATCAAAGATACGAAGGCCTCTAGCGCGTGCTTCATTTTCTAGGCGCTTCGGGACGCCATGCGCAGAAAAAATCAGTGTCGCCCCTTGAGGAACACTTTCTAGAGAATCAACGAAAATGGCGCCTTTTTCACGCAAGCCCTCGACGATGGTGCGGTTATGAACGATTTCGTGATGTACGTAAACCGGAGCTCCGTAAATTGCTAGAGCTCGCTCAACGACACTGACAGCGCGCGTGACGCCAGCGCAAAATCCACGAGGTCTCGCAAGAAGAATCTGCATAAAAAAGTCGCCTTAAATAAAGATGCCAATTCTAACTTGTAGCCCACTAAGAGACTTACTTTTGCCGACTATGAGCCGCTTTTCTTTCCTCAAAGGTGGCAGTGGGAAGCTCAAAGTGTTGATAGTCCTTACGGTTTTTCCAATCGCCGCCCCAATCAAATCCGCGCTCGGTAAAGAGTTTATAGGTCAAATCGTTCTGATCGATCTTATAAGAGAAGGCTTTGTCTCTAGCAAGATAGGGTTTCCCAGTTGCGGGCTCAACGTGAAGTTTTCCATTGAGCATCTTGACATAGGGGTTATATAGTGGATTGATGTCGATGGCGAGCCCTAGGCCATGCTTAGAGATCTTTTTTGTTCCAGAAATGGTTCGATAGTTAAAGGAACTCGTGTTGTTATCTCGCATCGAGCGCTCGTCGTCTGCGTCATATTCGTCAATAAGATGCATCTTCTCAATAGCGTAGTTAGCTTTGTAAAGCGCTTGAAAGATCTCTAAAACGTCTTGAGCAATGAGGCGATTGACAATGAGTTCGCCCGCCTTTGTCTTTCCGTCGAGTGTTTTATGTAGGACTCGCACGTAACGCAATTCGTCTTTGGGAACAGGGCAGTCGTCTTTGTAGGACTTACCCTTCATCTTCTGAAAGATTGCATCAGGAATCGGGCTAACTGAAAAACCAGTGGCTTCTTCTTTTGTTAAAGAGAGGGCGGGTTTCCCTTCTAGAGAAGTTGCAAAAGTAGGATTGCTCCCCAAGAAGAGTAGGGGCAATAGACAAGAAAGAAGAAAGAGACGTTGTTTCATAAAGCACCAAAAGAGGAGGCCAAACTTTTGACATCTTACAACGGGAAAAAAGCTCTTTCGTTATCTAGGGCGCATTTGCGCCCAAGATGCTCCTTTTGGCGTTTTTCTACTTAAGAAAAATGGCCTCTCTTTAGATTATTGCGATTTCATCATTGTCAAAAATTAGACAATGATTCGTAAGCCACAAAAAAACCGGGGCCTAACTGCGCCCCGGGATTCAAGGAGAGAAGATAAATGCTTGACTCTTACATGCCGATGACGTGCTTAGCTGCCTTAAGGTAGTTGGTGTTAGCCATCTCACCAATACCCAAGGCGTCCACAGCACCCTTCATCGCGTCATAGTTTTCGCTTTCGCAGCAAGCGGTTTCGACTAAGGCGCCGTTAAACCAAACTTGAGCGTACTCGCAGATAACGCCATTGACGCTAAAGCCGAAACGCTTTTTCTCGACGGTGACCAACGCCATGTCTGCATTGGCTCGTACCATCTCGCAGAATTCCTCAAAGGTATACGTGGGCTTATCGAGTGCCATCGTAACCTTTAAATGTGTGAGGATTTCAGAAAGTTCGTCGCGGGAAACGGGGAACTGGAATTTGCCGCGCGGCTGGAAGATTTCAAAACCTTCGGGTGTTTCACCTGTCTTTGTCTTGATATCCAAGAGGCCATCACGAACTTTGACGTTTGCTTCATTGGTGTGACGGGAAAGAATGTAGGTTTCCGCTGGCATCACGCGAGCCTTAAAGAGCTGAGCCTTGCAGCACCACATGTGTTCGATCACACCCTTAATGATGTCTTTACCGAAAACACGGAATTCAGCACGGGGAATAAGCTTTAATGCGTCTTCTTTCGAGGTCGCAACGTTTTTCGCATAACTATCAGCCATGGTGTGTCTCCTTATTCCTTGTCTTTCCAGGTGCTATAGGGATGGGCGACGAGATTGGAATTAAAGTAACGGGGGTCTCCTGAAACTTCTTTACCAATCCATTCGGGCTTTTCAAAAGCCTGGTCTTCGCTCTTAAGTTCAACTTCAGCGACGATTAAACCTTCGTTAACGCCAAAGAACTCGTCGATTTCCCAAACGAATTCACCCATCGCAATCTTGTAGCGCTTCTTTTCGATAATGGGTTTTTCCGCCAAGTTATCGAGCATTGCAACGCAATCGTCATACGGAATCTGATATTCGAATTCCATGCGTGTGACACCCACTGTGGGGCCTTTGACCGTAATCACGGCTTTTTCACCAACAGTGCGAATGCGCACGGTGCGCTCTTTGATGCTATTGAGATAGCCTTGACGATAATGAACACCTTGCGCAAGAGCGCGCCAGGCGTCACCGACGACGAGGAACTTGCGTTCAATTTCCTTTGCCATGATGAAATCCTTTGAGATTGAAGTCGGACGCTCGCCTCCGACATGCGTTGATTCAAACATGAATCGCTTTCCTACTACTGAGTGGGATTTTGACGCCTCAAAGAAGCCTAAAAAGTCGCGAATCTAAATCCATTCCATAAAGTTTTTTTATTGGTTTTTTTAAGCTGAAAAAAGTGGCGGGCTTGCGCCCGCCAAAAAGTGGTCTCGTATGGAAAAATTGACTAGAAGAATCCTGGGCAGACACCTAACCAAACAAAGTATGTTGCACCAGCGACAAGGAGCAGTCCCCAATAAAGAACTGACATCACAAAGCCATAACGGAAGGATTCACCCATCGTGTATTTGTTCGTGCCATAGAGCATGGCATTGGGTTTGGCGTTAAAGGGAAGCGACCAGCAAACGTTAATGCAAAGAGCGACAGGAAGCGCAAGAGAAAGAACGTCAATCTTCAAGGTCTGCGCAATACCAATCACAATCGGCATAAAGATCAGTGTTCGCATGTTCTTACTTTGGAAGATAAAGTGGCTTGCAATAAAGATTGCGGTAAGCAGGGCATAAAGCATAAAGTAGCTCATCGTTTTCATGCCAAGACTTTCCATCATTTCTACGGTAAGAACGTTCATCAATTTCGTGGCTGTAAGACCAGCGCCCAAGGCGTAAGCACCCGCCGAGAAGATCATCAGATGCCAGGGGATATCCACATCGTTCCAGGAAAGCAGTTTGAACTGCGGGGCAAGCATCACAGTTGCACCCAACATCGCTACGACCGTGGCATTTAAGCCGTGGATCTTATCTGTAGCCCAAACAAGAAGGACGATTAAGAAAACGATAGCGGCTTTAACTTCGTTTTTCTTTACGGGGCCCAATTCCGAGTAGGCCTTAGCAAGTGCTTCGCGGCCACCGGCTAACTTGGGTTCCTTGTCTTCTTTCGTGAGAGGGAATACAAAACGCACACCGATAAGGTAAGAAAGGATACCGAAGGCAAGAACGAGGGGAAGACCCGCTGCGAACCAGTCAAAGTAGTAAATCGAAACGCCAGCACCAGCGAGAATGGCAACGCCCAAAAGGTTGGCACCAGAACCAGTCATGAAGGTGTTGCAGCTTGCGTTAATCATCACCAAGTTGTGCAAAACAAGATTTCGCGCAAAGTTATTGGTTGTATCGGTTCCTGGTGCGCCGTAAACAGCGGAGACAACCATAAAAAGCGGCATCATTAACGCAGCTTTTGCAGCTGTGGCGTTAACGAAAGCGGCGAGAATCATGTTAATCGCTAGGAAGGTCAAGAAAATCGTGCTTGCGTTTTTCCCATAACGCAGAATAAGCCAAAGGGCGACGCGCTTAACGAGGTCGGTTTTAACCATGGCGCTAGCCATCACGAAAGCCGAGATGTTTAACCAAATGACGGGGTCGCCCAAGGTAGCCATCGCAGGCTTTGCCTTCAAAATGCCCGTTAAAACCAATCCGCAAATCAGTAACATCGATGTCACGTAGTTGGGAACGGTTTCGCTTACCCAGAGGAAAAGCGCCGTGGCGAAAAGGCCAAACATAATCTGCTGCTTGACATTGAGGATGGGAAACTGCACGAGATAGGCGCTAACAACAAAAAGGATAGCGGCTATCGGAATACCCCATATACGGAAAAAGCGACCGACTGGCGTCAGAGGCTTTTTTGGCATCTTATTGAGGGAATAACTGTTCATGTCCAAAGGATCAAAATCTTTGGCTTGTGCTGCGCTACTTGTTGTGGGACTCATAGGACATTCCTCTTAAAGGCTTCCGGCTTGCGGCACAAATGCCGCTTTTCGGACTCTCCCACAAATTTAGGGGTTCCAAGGGGTGCAAAAAGTGGAGAATTCTGATTTATCGCATCAGATATTTTTATCGGTTCGCGCCGTTTACTTCGGCAAAGGCTTCACGAACAAACTTCATAAAGGCCTCGGCATTTTTAGAAAAGCGCCTATCTTTTCTCCACAAGAGAAGAATCTTTCGCCTTAAGGGATAGTCAGAGAGTTCGAGCGCAGCAAGTTTTCCTTCAAGAACCTCTTGGGTAACGACGGCTTTCGAAAGAATGGCAAGACCAGCTCCTTGTAAAACGGCGCGTTTAATCGCTCCCGCATCATCAATGGTTAAGGGGCTCTTAAAGTTAAGACCGATATCGGTCAGCTGCGCCTTAAGGCTTTGCTGAGAGGCTGTCAGGCGCCCTGACATGATGAATGTTTCATTGCGGATATCGGCAATCGTAAGACTCTCTTTACTCGCTAAAGGATGATTGCGCGGAACAACAATCACAAGGTGATCTTCGCCAATTGGCGTAACACCGATGTTTTCCGAATCAATGGGGCCACCTTCTCCGACAATTCCTAAATCAAAGGCGTTATCTTCGACCTGCAATTTAATCGTGTGAGCCGAGTGGATATAAATCTTCATCTCCACATCAGGATAGTGGTCGCGAAAATGCATTAAAACGTGCGGCAACATATAAACGCCAACAATGCGTGAGGCACCGATGCTAATCGTTCCCCCTTTCATGTG
Source organism: Bacteroidaceae bacterium (assembly GCA_963652725.1). Taxonomy (GTDB): domain Bacteria; phylum Pseudomonadota; class Gammaproteobacteria; order Burkholderiales; family Burkholderiaceae_F; genus Duodenibacillus. Next base: position 65,110 of record CAVJUW010000002.1, read on the forward strand.
ACCTAAGTCATCGATTTCACTACGAACCGTTTCAATGCGCTCGAAGATTTCTTTCGCACCCTTTTCAAGAGCGCGCCCAGCGTCGGTGAGTACAACGCGGCGTCCTGTGCGATTAAAGAGAGCACACCCGAACTCTTGCTCGAGTAGAGCAATATGGGCACTGACCGCAGGTTGCGTTAAGGCGAGCTCAACGGCTGCACGGGTAAAACTGCGAAACCGTACAGCGGTTAAGAATGTCTTCAGGTGTGTGAGTGAAAGCATGGCGCGCCCCTGTGAGAACAACGTAAGTAGATTTCTCTATGTCTTGATGTTACGAGATTTGTTTCAGAAAAATCAAATGAATGAAAAGAAGCGCTCTTTGAAACTTGTCTCGGGCAATGCTTTGCCCTATAATCGCCTTCCTTGATTTTTTGAGTCCACACACTGTTTTGGACAGGGTGTGTTGTGTTTTTAACTTTTTTTATACGGGAGTATGTGATGGCAAGAGTCTGTCAAATCACCGGCAAGAAGCCGATGGTCGGCCATCAAGTCTCGCACGCGAACAACAAGACCAAGCGTCGTTTCCTGCCGAACTTGCAGTATCGTCGTTTCTGGGTCGAAAGTGAGAATCGTTGGGTCCGCCTGCGTTTGACAACGGCTGGACTGCGCACGGTTGACAAGGTCGGTATCGAAGCGGTGCTCGCTGATTTGCGTGCCCGCGGTGAAATCTAATTTTCTGGAGAACGGACCATGGCAAAAGGCGCCCGCGAAATCATCAAGCTCGAATCGACAGCCAAGACTGGCTACTTCGTGACGACGGTGAAGAACAAGAAGAATACAACTGGTAAGCTCGAACTCAACATGTTCGATCCGGTTGCCCGCAAGCACGTCGCTTTTAAGGAAGTGAAGTTGCGCTAATTTACTGCGCGACTTGAAGTTTGCGTTCTTCGTTTTAGAGAAATAAGAGCTAACAGCAATTCGTTGGCTCTTTTTTCGTACCCGCAAAATTCGTGAGTATCCTCTCTTTGGATTTAGGAGATTGCCACGTGCACGAGACGTTTACGAAAGAAATCCAGATTCGCTTCTCGCACTGCGATAGTGCTGGAATCGTGTTTCATCCGCACTACCTCACGATTTTCAATGGGCTTATCGAAGACTTCTTTGCTGAGGTCGTTGAAAAGCCTTTTATGGAAATCATCCGTAGCGGCTTGGTGCTTCCCGTCGCAGGGGTTCACTGTAACTTCTTAAGTCCCTGTAAGGCAGGAGACGTTTGCAAAGCCAATCTTTGGATTGAGAAGTTGGGCTTTTCATCAGTTCGCTTTGCGATGACATTAACGCGTGGCGAGACCGAATGTGTGCGTTTGACTGAAACGATGGTCTGTGTTTCTCAAGCTAAGGGCTTTAAGCCTGTGGCGCTACCCGAAGAATTCCGAGAAAAGATGCTTACCTACTTGTTAGAAGAGGGTGCTACACCGTTAACTCTTCGGTCTTAGTGCAACTAGGCCACAATCTTTTTAGTGTGGCCTCAAACTTTGTGTGGTCTTTAATCCAAAAGCGTTCGGTTCCTGAGCGCTTAATTTCATTGAGTCGATTGTGCTCGAGTAGTCTTAAGTAAAGGACGTCGGCTACCGCTAAGCTTGGTTCAATGATCTGTAGGGGTCGCGCTGCTATCTCTCGTATCGCATCGATTAAAAAGGGATAGTGCGTACAGGCAAGAACCAAGGTGTCGATTCCCGCGTCGAGCATCGGTGTGAGGTATTTTTTAAGAAGCTCTCGCGTTTTTGGGGTATTGAATTCGCCTCGCTCAACGCATTCCATGAGGCCAGGGGCGGCAACCGACATCACATGTGTTCCTTGCGTAAAGCGTACAAGCAAACTGTGATAGCGCTCGCTTGTGATTGTGCGTGTTGTTCCCAAAACACCAAAGCGCCCAGAGTGGCTTAACTTTGCTGCTGGCTTTACCGCAGGTTCAATCCCAATAATGGGTAAATCAAATTCACGCCGTACGGTAACAGCTGCCGCTGCTGTAGCGGTATTGCAAGCAATGACGATGGCTTTGGCATCGCGCTCGATAAGAAACTTAATCATCGCTCGCGTGCGATCGATGATAAAGGCCTCTGGCTTATCTCCCCAAGGGGCGTTACCATTGTCTGCACAATAAAGGAAATCCTCTGCTGGCAGGCGCACCCTAAGGGCCTTTAGAACGGATAGCCCACCAAGACCAGAATCCAATACGCCAACAGGAGCGGTTGAAGCCATTTAGTTTTTCTCCGCAGCCGCTCGCCCTAAGCGGTCGTTGACAGCTGCCCAACTCGCAATTTGCGGTGGCTCTTCAACCAAAATCCGTGCGGCTCCTGCCGAATCGAGCCGGTGTAGATTTTCGTAAAGCGCATGCGCATACTCTTCTAGAGAGTCGGGGGCAACAATCGAAAGCGCTAAGCGTTCTTTATCTAATTTGTGAAGTACTTCACCCGAAGCCATAGCGGCAACTTTTTGCGGCGCTAATTCACCATAGCGACGAATAAAGAGGTCTTTGGGAACGATTTCAAGCTTAGTTTTTGGTGCGTAGTGACTCTTTAAGCGGCCAGAGGCGCGAGGTGCGTCGCTACCAGCATCGGGAACCGGACGCCCTAAAACAGCTTCTAGCATTTCTCGGGTAATTGCTCCGTGTCGCAAAATCTCCGGGCGCTTGCCCGATAAATTAATCATTGTCGATTCGACACCGACTTCACAGATGCCGCCATCGAGAATGTAATCGAGCTTTCCCGCGGGCTTAATTCCTAAGTCATCGAAAACGTGTTTGGCGCTTGTCGGGGAAATCTGTCCGAATGTGTTGCAACTTGGTGCCGTGAGCCCTTTGAAGTTTTCTCCTGCGAACGCTTCAAGTAAGGCATGCGCCCACGGATGCGATGGGCAGCGTAGCGCAACAGAGTCCTGCCCTCCTGTGACAAAGTCGCCACAGCGTTCTGCTTTTTTGAGTACCAGTGTTAAGGGGCCCGGCCAAAACTTTTTGACCAAAAGTCGCGCTTCTTCTGGGATATTGATCGCCCATGCGTCAAGCGCAGCAGCACTTGCCACGTGCACAATCAACGGGTGATTGGTGGGGCGCTTTTTCGCGGCAAAGGTGGCAAGAACTGCTTCTTTGTTATCAGCGTCAGCGGCTAACCCATAAACGGTTTCTGTGGGGATAGCAACAAGGCCACCTGCGCGCAAAATGCGGGCGGCCTCGCTAATGGCCGCCATATCAAGAGTAGGATAGTTAGAAAAACGCATTAGGACTCGATAGGAAGTTTGGCATGACGCACTTTGTCACTTTGTTTGGCGCGGAATTCGTCAAGCTTTTCTGAAAGAGCGGTATCGGTAAGCGCCATCATTGTCACAGCAAAGATAGCCGCATTAGCCGACCCACCTTCGCCGATAGCAAATGTGGCAACTGGGATGCCGCGCGGCATCTGAACGATAGAAAGTAGGCTATCCATACCTTTAAGGTATTTGGAAGGAATAGGAACACCTAAAACAGGAAGCGTTGTTTTGGCGGCAATAACGCCAGCTAAGTGCGCTGCACCACCAGCTCCCGCGATAATGGCCTTTAAGCCACGAGCTTTGGCCGTTGAGGCATATTCGGCTGTTTCATCAGGCAGGCGATGTGCGCTAATCACTTTGACTTCGTAAGCGACATCAAAGGATGTGAGGATATCAATCGCAGGTTTCATCATCTCCCAATCGGAAGTTGATCCCATCACGATGCCAACAAGAGGATGATCTGTCATAGCAAACCTCTACGGAAAAAAGACAGTAAATAAAACTGCACCCCAAATAAGAGCGCAAAGGATAAGACTAAAGAGCACAGCGGCGCTTCCTAAGTCTTTGGCAAATTTGGATTTCGGGTGAATCTCGGGGCCAATTCTGTCGATTGCTGCTTCAATGCCAGAATTTAAAAGTTCCACAATCAAAACGAGTACGACAGACAGTAAGCAAAGAAGTCGTAAAGACAATTCAACGGGAAGAAAGAAACTTACGGGAATCAAAATAATCGCTAAGAGCAATTCTTCACGAAACGCCTCTTCGCTTTTTAGCGCAGCGCGAATCCCATCGTAGGAATAGCGCGTTGCGTTAATAAGGCGCGTAAGCCCGGTTTTCCCTTTTAAGTCGTTTGCTGTTTTCTCAGTCATAAAATAGAAAAAGGGAGCTCGATTGAGAAGCTCCCTTCGAGTTCCTTTATCGATTAGAGAACTTTCTGCGCAAGTTCGCCTTTGGCGTAGCGGTCGGCTAACACATAAAGCGGTGTGGCTTTAATGTGAGCGGCTTGTCCTTCGCAACCGAAAGCGATGTAGCGGCTCTTGCAGAGTTCCTTGGCTGCTTCGCGGGCCTTCTTCATATAGCCGCGCGGATCAAATCCACTCGGGTTTTCCACAAAGTAGCGACGGATTGCAGCTGTCATCGCGAGGCGGATATCCGTATCGACATTGACCTTACGAACGCCGTGACGGATGGCTTCCTGAATTTCTTCAACAGGAACGCCATAGGTTTCACGCATCTGACCGCCGTACTTGCGAATCTCAGCGAGCAATTCCTGAGGCACAGAGCTCGAGCCGTGCATCACAAGGTGTGTGTTCGGGAGGCGAGCGTGGATTTCTTTGACGCGCTGAATCGAGAGGATTTCGCCTGTGGGCTTGCGGGTGAATTTGTAAGCGCCGTGGCTTGTGCCAATTGCGATGGCAAGAGCATCGAGCTGTGTTGCGCGAACAAAGTCAGCGGCCTGATCAGGATCGGTTAAAAGCATATCGCGGGTCATTTTGCCTTCGGCGCCCTGACCGTCTTCTTTTGCTGCTTGCAAGGACTCTAAAGAACCGATGCAGCCTAATTCACCTTCAACGGAAACGCCAATCGAGTGCGCGGCTTCAACAACGCGTTTTGTCGTTTCGACGTTGTATTCGTATGTCGACGGGGTCTTGCCATCGGGCATTAAAGAGCCGTCCATCATCACTGAGGTAAAGCCATAGCGCATCGCGCCTTGGCAGACCGCAGGGCTTTGCCCGTGGTCCTGGTGCATACAAACAGGAATATCTGGGTAACTTTCTACGGCCGCTTCAATGAGCGACTTTAAGAAGAGTTCGCCTGCGTATTTGCGAGCCCCAGCGGAGGCTTGCATGATGACGGGCGCGCCAACTTCTTGCGCTGCCGTCATGATGGCGTGAACCTGTTCAAGGTTGTTGATATTAAAAGCGGGGATTCCGTAACCGTTTTCTGCTGCGTGATCGAGCAGTTGACGCAAACTGACGAGTGCCATGTCGATAGCTCCGAATGGTTTGAGACGAGATCGAATGCGTTATGTGTTTCTTAGCGCCTTCTTGGAGGCCCATTTTAGCCGAATAGGATTCGAAAAGTTCACAGCAAAAGCGTGAAAAGCGCGTGAAAAAGGGTAAACGCTTAGATTTATAGACCTAGGGCGTAAGAGGGAGGACTTTTCCCTTTATCGTCTTTAAAATAAAACCAAATTTTTTTCGCGAAGTGCAGGTGGCATACTGCATTTTCCCGATGCGAAAAGTTTGGCCCTGTGCTTAAATTCGTAAGTACTAGGTGCAAGGCCTACTCGGTTTCTTAGTTGTGAAGTTTTTTAGCTATTTCGTAAATAAAACAGTGGAGTAACTGCTATGCAAGGACTTATGAAAACAAGTCTCAGTGGTTTGCCCTTGGTCTATCGCGGCAAAGTTCGTGAGTGCTACGCCGTCGGTGACGACAAACTTCTGATGGTTGCAACCGACCGCATCAGTGCGTTTGATGTGATTTTGAGCGTGCCGATTCGCGATAAGGGCAAGGTCTTAACAGGATTGACAAAGTTCTGGTTTGAAAAGCTTGCTAAGGGGATGCCAAACCAGTTAACGGATATCGCGCCAGAATCCGTTGTTGCCGCCAATGAAGTCGAACAGGTTGCAGGACGCGCGATGGTCGTAAAGCGCCTAAAACCGATTTTGATTGAATGCGTGGCGCGCGGCTATGTCATCGGCAGTAGCTGGGCCTCCTATAAGGAAAACGGCACCATCTGCGGTATTCGCCTTCCTGAAGGCTTGCAGCAAGCTCAAAAACTTCCTGAACCGATTTTCACGCCAGCTGCGAAAGCCGAAGTTGGTACACACGACGAAAACATTGACTTTGACCGTGTTTGCTCGCTTTACGGCACAGACATTGCCACGCAGATTCGTGATTTGACAATTGATCTTTACACACGCGCTGCTGAATATGCACTCACAAAGGGCATCATCATTGCCGATACGAAGTTTGAATTCGGTTTGGATGAAGAAGGTCGCGTTTGCTTAATGGACGAAGTGCTCACACCCGATAGTTCTCGCTTCTGGCCGCAAGATCAGTATCGCTTGGGCATCTCGCCACCGAGCTTTGATAAGCAGTTCTTGCGCGATTGGCTTGAGACACAGACTTGGAATAAGACGCCACCTGCGCCTGTGCCGCCAGCCGATATCCTTGAAAAGACGGCTGCCAAGTACCGTGAAGCCTATGAGCGCTTAACAGGAAAGACAACCTTCTAATTTCAGTCAAGCAACAAACGAAAAGCTCCCGCGATTCATAGAATTTCGGGAGCTTTTGTTAGGCGGCGAAAGTTTTACTGATTGCTGAGTGTGGAATTGCCAAAAATTTCGTTGGTGCGCACTCCATCGCCCTCGGCTTTATCAATGACATCATTAATCGTCTTAAATTTCCCGTAGGATGCCACTGCGCCACGGATAGCGTGGCAGGGGATATTACAGAACGGAAATTCTTCGCCAAGATCAACATCTTTTTCTGCAATGCCTTTGGCTTTAGCAGCATCTTTAGCATAACGGGGGCAAATATCGCGGCCCGCGTAGTGAATAGAAGAATTAACCTCAGCATCGGTTAACTTGACTTCGCATTCATTCCAAAATGTCAGACGATGCTTCGTTAGGTAGGAATAGCCTGCCTTTTTGATGTCTATGACACGGTTTTGGTCATCGAATTTAAAGTAGACGTTCTTTACGGTGTAGTCGTGGCTCGAAGGACTAAACCATAGGTAAGCACCCCAACGCCAATGTTCTTTGCCATATTGATACCCAAATTCTGGGGAAGTAAAACCCTAAAAAATGCCTAAAAGCGCCATTACGCATGGTCCTAATTTGTGTTTGATAATTCCTAAAAATATCAGAATTTTAGTTTGTAAAACAATACTATTAATCGATTAAATTGTTATTTTTGACACAGAAAAGATGGCCAATTAAGAGACAACATCGCCCGTGACGTAGATGCCGTCAAAGCAAGAGCAATCGAATGTGTCGATTTCGGGATTGAGCTCATGAAGTGCTCGAGGAAGATCTTCGAGAGGAAGATAAATAACCGCGTCGGCACCAATGCGTTTGGCGACTTCTTCTTCGCTTTCTCCATGGCCACAGATAAGTTCTGAGCGCGATGGAATATCGATACCGTACACGTTAGGAAACATCACGCGAGGAGCGGTTGAGGCAACAAAAACTTTCTTCGCACCTGACTGTCGAGCTAACTCAACAATCTGTTCCATTGTCGTGCCACGCACGATGGAGTCGTCAACCAAAAGAATGTTCTTTCCGGCAAATTCGATTGGCATCGCATTGAGTTTTTGACGCACGCTCTTTTTGCGTGTTTTCTGATCGGGCATGATAAAGGTGCGCCCGACGTAGCGATTCTTAATAAAGCCTTCTCGGTAATCAAGTTGAAGAGTTCCTGCTAATTCTTGAGCTGCAGCGCGTCCCGTATCGGGAATCGGAATCACGCAATCGATTTCATTGATATCTAGACGCTCTTTAATCGTGTGAGCTAAGAATTTTCCCAACTGAAGGCGAGCGGCGTAGACATTGATTTTGTCGATGACGCTTTCTGGGCGAGCAAAATAAATGTACTCAAATGCGCAGGGCGTAAGTTTTGGATTGTCAGCACAGACCTGAGAATAGAAGTTTCCTTCTAGGTCAACAAAAATCGCTTCTCCTGCTCCCACATCACGCTTTAATGTAAAGCCAGAGCGTCCCATCGTGACAGATTCGGAGCTAAACATGTAGTCGGTTTTCCCTGACTCGCTTTGGCGTGTGCCAAAGCAAATCGGACGAATGCCATGGGGATCTCGGAAAGCGACAAGACCATGGCCAGCAATTAGAGCCACGCAGGCATAAGAGCCTCGCACGGTGCAGTGCACTGTGTGAATCGCTCGAAATAGAGCCTCAGGGCTAAAGGCTTTTCCTTCGGTTTCAGCGGCAAGGGCGTCTGCAAAAACGTTAAGGAGCACCTCTGAGTCACTCATCGTAAGAGTATGACGGTGATCGATTCTCGCAAGTTGCTCTTTGACTTCAGGAGCGTTTGTCAGATTGCCGTTATGCGCTAATAAGAGACCAAAGGGCGCATTCACATAAAAAGGCTGACTTTCTAGATTGTCGCTTGCGCACCCTTGTGTTGGATAGCGCACGTGACCGATACCCGCATTACCAACTAGGGGTCGCATATCGCGTGTACGGAAAATATCGCTTACAAGGCCCTTGGCTTTGAAAACCGCAAACCGGTCAACTTGCATCGTGCCGATGCCAGCGGCATCTTGTCCGCGATGCTGTAACAAAAGCAAAGCGTCGTAGAGCTCTTGATTGACGGGTGTATCCGCGAGGATTCCGACGATGCCGCACATGGTTTGCGCCTTTCCTTATTGATGGGGTTTAACACTGAAACTATAGAGATGCGCTCAGTGTTGCTTTAAGAAAAATTTCGATGGGCGGCATTGTACTCGAGCTTGAGAGGCTTCTCCTAAGTAGAGAGACCTAGGAGGTTTCCGAAAAGCAGAAGTTTTGGCGAATTTTCGGTGCTTGTTGATAGCCACTTCAAGTAAGAATAGCCAAACGCCTTAAAAGAAAACAGCCAAATTCCTCAAAAGAAAAAAGCCAAATTACTCAATTTTGTCTAAAAAACTATATGATTCAATCCTAAATAGGATAGAGTCATGAACGCATATAAACCTCGCATTATCGATACCATTCTCCAACAAGAGTTAGAGGCAATTGGAGCAGTCTTGTTGCAAGGCATTAAGGCTTGTGGGAAGACGACAACAAGCGAGCAGGTAGCAAAGAGCGCCTTGTATGTGACAGAGCCGAATTTGAGAGCACAGATATTCGAGCAATCTGCTTTGCAGCCGCGACTCCTATTAAAGGGTGCGACGCCACGCTTAATTGATGAGTGGCAGTTTGCGCCTAACCTTTGGGATACAGCTCGTTTTGAGGTTGACCATCGCCAAGCTCCTGGACAGTTTATTTTGACGGAATCTTCAGTTCCAGCAGACACATCGCACATTTTTCATTCAGGCACAGGGCGCATCGCACGAGTGATGATGCGAACAATGACGCTTTTTGAATCGGGCGAATCCAATGGCGAAGTGTCTTTAAAGAATCTATTTGACGGTGATGACGAGATAGAAGGCATAAGTGAACTTCGCTTGGAAGATATCGCCTATCTCATATGCCGCGGCGGCTGGCCAGCAAGTTTGAACCTTTCAAAGAAAGGCGCATTAGGCAGTGTTCATGATTATGTGGAATCGGTCGCAAAGTCTGAATTGTTAAATGTGGGAAGAAAACATCAGAACCCCAAAACGATAAGGGCGCTTTTGCGCACGTATGCTCGATTCACAGGGACTTCAGCTTCTGTTCAGATGATGCAAGAAGATTTGAAAACGACTTTGGGAAAGCAACTCGCAGAAAACACAATCGTGCGTTACCTCGAAGAACTACGGGCAATCTTTGTCATTGAAGAGTTACCTGCGTGGTATCCCCGCTTGCTAACGAAAACACCAGTTAGATCTGCAGCCACGCACTACCTTTCAGACGCTTCGCTTGGTTCAGTTGCCCTAGGGTTTTGCCCCGAAAAACTTTGGGATGATTTAAACGTCTTTACCCTTTTATTTAAGACAATGGCAATGCGCGATTTGCGGGTCTATGCGCAGTCTTTTGATGGACACGTTTATCACTACCGTGACAAGACTGGTGACAAAATCGATGCTGTGATTGAACTTCGCAATGGCCACTATGGGTTAATAGAGATTAATCTTGGTTCGGAAGAAGCCGTAAACGGTGCAGCTCGTAGACTACAAAAGATAGCCAAAAAAATCGACACGACAAGAACGAAAGCACCGTCATTTTTGATGATTCTTACAGGGGTTGGTCGGTATGCGTACAAGAGAGAAGATGGTGTTCTCGTTGTACCGATTGGCTGCCTTAAAAATTAGCTTTTGTCGTGGCTCATACGCTCATCGCTTAATCGATCTTTGGCAATG
>CAVJUW010000003.1:0-70220 GCA_963652725.1 Bacteroidaceae bacterium
AAATGGGATTCTACAGACTTCAAATTGTTTTGTCAGTGCTCGCTCGAACTTTTTCCTTCGGGCTTGATACCAATCCAGTCCTTAGGCATGCGACTTAAAAAGATTGCCGCACGCAAAGCAATCGCATCAAAGATTGCATTGATTCCTGCCTTATCCGACAGATTGGCTCTTACCTCAAAAGTCCCTGCCATTTCAGGCGCAATAGGCAAAGATCCTAAAAGAGAAACACCAAATTTTTGAATGAGTTCTTGCGTGTAACCCACGCCAAAAAGTCGTTCTTCGTTCTGGCACTTCGAGCACTTAAAGTAAGCCATATTTTCAACAAGACCGGCAATGGGGATGCCGAGCTTTTCAAATAGGCTTAAGCCGCGCGCGGCATCAGCGCACGCTAAGCGTTGTGGCGTTGTCACAACAAGAGCGGCTGTTATAGGCACAGATTGTGCGAGAGTAAGCTGAATATCGCCCGTTCCTGGCGGCATATCGATAATTAAATAATCCAAATCAGGCCACTGCGTTTTTTCAGCAAGCTCTCGAATCGCCCGCGAGGCAACGGGACCGCGCCACGCAAGAGGCTCGCTGTCGCTAACGAAAAACCCGATGGAATTCACAGCCATGCCTGAGGCCTCAATAGGAAGCATGCTCTTTTCGTCAATCGCAGTGGGTTCCCCGTCAATTCCAAGAAGAATCGGAACCGATGGCCCGTAGATATCCGCATCAAGAATCCCAACGCGAGCACCCTGCCTTTTTAAGGCAAGAGCTAAATTAACGGCAACCGTCGATTTTCCGACGCCTCCCTTAGCCGAAGAGACAGCAAGGATGTTTTTCACAGAAGCGATTGGCTTGACACCCAATTTCACGCGGTGGCGGACGATTTCTCGTTTTACATCAAACCTAACAGAAACAAAGCCTTCTTCCTTTGCTTTTATCTTGATGAGCGATTTAACCGTCTCAATGACATCCTTATCAGGGAATCCAATAGAAAGTTTTACAGCAAGATTTTTCTCAGAATCGAGCGTAATTTCTTTTATAAGACCGATGTCTTTAAAGCTCTTAGCCGAAATGGGTTCGACAAGCGCCTCAAGGAAAGTGCGTAGTTTTTCAAGTGATTCCATGCGTTTTGCCTAAAAGTTCTTTTTCGAGATTCTAGTTTCTTTTGTTTCGCTTTCCTCTGTTAATGTGCCCGCCCCAATAAATCGGCAGCGACAAAATTCAGAAATCCCGAGTCTTGCGCGTTAAAATCCCCTTTTTCGCTGAAGAATGCTGAATAAATGCGATTTTGTTTGAGGCATAAACATGACAGATAAACAACGTACGATTTTCGTGACTACCGCTTTGCCCTATGCAAACGGGCCCTTCCACATCGGCCACATCATGGAATACATCCAAGCCGATATTTGGGTTCGTCACGAACGCATGTGTGGCAATAAAGTGTATTTCGTCGCAGCCGATGATGCGCACGGTGCGCCGATTATGATTGCCGCCCAGAAAAAGGGCATTACGCCTCAAGCCTTCGTCGCAGAGATTGCCGCAGGTCGTAAACAATACCTTGATGGTTTTCACATTGGATTCGATCACTGGCACTGCACAGATAGCCCCGAAAACACTTTCCTTTCTCAGGACATCTATCGCAAGCTAAAAGCCGCAGGACTCATCTACACAAAAGATATCGAGCAGTACTACGACACAGAAAAGGGAATGTTTCTTGCTGACCGCTACATCAAGGGAACGTGCCCAAAGTGCGGTGCGCCCGATCAGTATGGCGACTCCTGCGAAGTCTGCGGTTCTGTCTATTCACCAACAGAGCTTGTTAACCCAAAGAGCGCGCTCTCGGGAACAACGCCTGTGATGAAAACGTCAACTCATTATTTCTTTAAGCTCTCAGACCCGAAAGCGATTACCTTCCTACGCGAATGGACTAAGGGAAACGGCGCTGATGGTAAGCCTCGCGTTCAGTCTGAAGTTTTAGCCAAAGACGAAGAGTGGTTAGGCGAATCGGGAAACCTTGCCGATTGGGATATTTCGCGCGATGCGCCCTACTTTGGTATTGAAATTCCCGATGCCCCGGGTAAGTATTTCTACGTCTGGCTTGATGCTCCTGTTGGATATCTTGCAAGCTTTAAAGCCTACTGCGAGAAAAATGGTCTTGATTTTGTTAAGACCTTGTCAGCGCCTGATACTGAACAGATTCACTTTATCGGTAAAGACATCATTTACTTTCATACGCTCTTTTGGCCAGCGATGTTGCACTTTGCAGGAACCCCTTACCGCGTTCCCGATCACATCAACGTGCACGGCTTCGTTACCGTCAATGGGCAAAAAATGAGTAAGTCTCGTGGCACTGGCATTAGCCCCTTGGAGTACCTTGAACTCGGGATGAATGCGGAGTGGTTGCGTTACTACCTTGCTGCGAAGATGACAAGTCGCGTCGAAGATATCGACTTTACAAAAGACGATTTCCAGGCACGCGTCAATTCTGACTTAATCGGAAAGTACGTCAACATCGCAAGCCGAAGCGCTGGATTTATCTTTAAGCGTTTTGAAGGAAAAGTCTCTGATGCGGCGATGGCAGATCCGCTCTTAAAGAGCATTGCCGATGGCGCCACAGAAATTAAGGCGCTTTACGAAGACCGCGAGTACTCCAAGGCACTGCGCCGCGTGATGGAATTTGCCGATGCCGTCAACGAATACGTCGACCGCGAAAAGCCCTGGGAGCTTGCAAAGACGCAAGGGAAAGAAGCCGACCTTCAGCGTGTTGCCTCTGTTGCCCTAGAGGCCTTCCGTCTTTTAACGCTTTACTTAAAGCCCGTGCTTCCTGCGACAGCCGCGAAAGTTGAATCCTTCTTAAATTGCGGCGAGCTCACTTGGGAAAGTGTTTCAACGCCACTTACGAGCGCAAAACCGATTTCGAAGTTCGAACATCTGATGGGTCGCGTCGACCGCGAAAAGCAACTCGATGTGCTTGTTCCTGAAAAGCCCGTTACCGAAGAAAAGAAAGCGCTTCTCGGCGGCGAAATCGCACCTACCTGCACAATCGATGATTTCGCAAAACTCGATTTGCGTGTAGCGAAGATTCTCAAGGCAGAAACTGTTGAAGGTTCCACCAAACTTCTGCGTTTTGAACTCGATATCGGAGAAGAAAAACCGCGTCAGGTCTTCTCGGGGATTCAGGCAGCCTACAAGCCAGAGGACCTCATCGGTAAGCTCGTTATCATGATTGCCAACCTTGCTCCTCGCAAGATGCGCTTTGGCTTATCCGAAGGCATGCTCCTTTGCGCAAGCGCAACCGATGGGAAGCCCTCTGAGCTCTATTTAATTGAGCCGTTTAACGGGGCAAAACCTGGGATGCGTTTGAGTTAGAATCCGCTCGAAATCGAGCTTTCAAAAAAACGGCGCCGATTTTGGTGCCGTTTTTGTCCTTATTCGGGAAGAAAGAACCTATGCCTGCTGCGTCAGTTTGGATTCTTGTTGGCGGATTTCTTTTCACGCTGATGTCACTATCGGCTAAGCTTTGCTCGGCCTATTTTCATATCTATGAAATTCTTTTTTGGCGCTCCTCGTTTGGCTTAATCTGCATTGCGCTTTATATGCTTTATCGCGGGATTTCCTTTGCGACAAAGCACCCCTTTGCGCATTTCAAGCGAGGCGTTGCAGGAATGTCTTGCTTTGCTCTAGAAATCTGTGCCTTAACGTACTTACCGCTTTCTGTTGAGCAACCGATTGCCTACTTGAGTCCGCTTGTTTTCTGCATTTTCTTTGTGATTTCTTCAAAGCTTCACGGCAATCGTATCGAGTGGCCAATTATTGGTGCAGTTGTCATCGGCTTTTCTGGGGTCTTGCTGATTGCGCGACCTGAGAGTTCAGGCTTTAATCTAACAGGCGTTCTAATCGCTCTCGTTGCCGCATTCGCTGGGGCCACATCAAACTGGCTTTTGCGTGACCTTGGACAGCAGGGTGAACCCAATGAGCGTGCCGTCTTTTACTTTATGCTCACAGGAACCACGGCTGGGGCTCTTTCGATGCTTCTTATTCCTGGGGACCTTCACCTACCAAGCGCACAATCGATCTATCCGCTCTTAGGCGTTATGGCCTCAGGTCTTCTCGGTCAAGTTTGTTGGACGATTGCTTGGGCCAAAGGGCATTCACTACTAAATGCCGTATTTCAATTTTCGGGAATTTTCTTTGGCGTTCTCTTAGGCATTCTCGCCTTAGGCGAAACCATTGACTCCATCTCGCTACTAGGCGTGATGGTGATTTTCGCAGCCGGTCTTTTTGCCTCACTTTATCTGCGAGGCCACAAGAAGAGAACTTCGAAGGCTTAAACCGAGAAGGAACTTCCGCACGAGCACGAGGTGACAGCGTTCGGGTTACGAATCACAAACTGAGCGCCTTCTAACTCATCCTTGAAATCGATTTCTGCGCCAACCAAATATTGGAAAGAAAGCGGATCGACCAAGAAAGTCACGCCATCGCGCTCGATTACCGTGTCATCGGCTTCTTTGGCTTCTTCAAACTGAAAGCCGTATTGGAAACCCTGACAACCCCCTCCTTGCACGAAAACGCGCAGGGGACTATTGGGGTTTTCCTCTTGACTGAGTAACTCTTTAACTTTGAGAACGCACGCATCCGTAAAGTGAATCGGATCGGTTGATGCGGGTTGTGTTTCTTTTTCTGCCATACGTTTTCAAATTCTCTAATAAGAAAGTAACGCGATTATAAGCACTTAGTTTTCGTCCCACGGTGTCTTTTCTTTGGGAAATAGCACCCAGGCTGAAACAGAACTTTTCTGCGCTCCAGCCTTTTGGGCTGCCACGTCTCCATAACCCCAGAAGAAGTCAAATCGCAGTGCGCCACAAATAGCGCTACCCGTGTCTTGCGCGATAACGGGACGCGTAAAGTTTAAAGGAGGATTCATTTGGCTTGCACTCACAATAAAAGGTAGGCCAAGTGTCCAATAGTTTTTATCGATAGCAACGGAGGCCTTACCTGTCAGAGCTACGCCTTGGCTTCCGATTGGACCTTCCTCCTTATTTGTAACAGATCTTTCGGAGAAAAAGACATAGCGCTTGTTATAAGAGAGCATTTCGTTGACGCGCGCAGGGTTTTCTTTGGCCCAAGTTTTAATGCGCTCCATATTCATTTGCGAGGCAGGGATTCTTGTTTCTTTGATAAGCCATTGACCGATTGCGCGATACGGGTGTCCATTGGTGTCAGCAAAGCCTAAGCGCATACTCGTGCCATCCTCAAAAAGAATACGGCCCGATCCTTGAATCTGAAGAAAAAACGCCTCGACTGGGTCTTCAACCCAACAAAGCGCATAGCGCTCTAAGTCGCGCCGCTTCATGATTTCTTCGCGTGTGTCGTAGGCCTGAAGAACGCCATTTTTCAATTTTTGCTTGAGGGGATTTTTCCCTGCCACTTTTGTTGTGATTAAATCGGCAGGCGCCGCCAAAAGCGGCACTTTGTAGCGCGCTGTTTTGTAGCGCGATCCCTTTAACGCGGGTTCGTAATAGCCTGTCATAAGGCCGGTTTCTAAAGAACTCCCGTCTTTTGCCGTTGTTGCGATGTGCCAAAGATTAAAGTTCTCTTCAAAAAAAAGCGGCGCTTCACTATCGGCTATTTCAGAGGCCTTGCCACACACGTCTTTAAAGAGATCGGCGTCCTTTATTTTTGTGCAAGAAGCCTTAAACGCTCTAAAGGCTAAATTCCAATCCTCAAAAGAGATTTCTGGGACGCTTGAGAAATCTTCAAGCGTCAAAGTCACATCTTTTTTTGTGATGGTTTGGAAAGCGTGAACCTCTCCTTCTTCAATGGAATCTGTGGCGCACGAGGCGATAAAAAGCGTTGCAACAAAAAGTGCTGCAATCGACTTTCTTCGTTTCTCTTTAGTCATGGTTATCACGCTAAAAACCTTTCTTGAACCGTGCTTAAAAAGCGCCAGCCAAGTTCTGTGGTTGCCAATCGGTCTTTTCTTAAGAGCCCCTCTTGACGCAAGGCCTCAACTATGTCGGCAATCTCATGAAAGTCCAAACCCGTAGCCTCTTTCCAACGCTCCTCAGGAACGCCATCTTTGAGTCTTAAGACATTGAGCATAAATTCAAAGGGAATATCTTCTTTACTCACAACAGTAAGAGAAGGACTCTCTTCTCGGGCTTTCGTTTCGAGCATGTATCTTGTGGGGTCGGAGGAGCGAATTGTGCGATAGATTTTCCCGTCAAGAGTCACTTTACCGTGAGCTCCTGCGCCAATTCCAAGATAGTCGCCATAGGTCCAGTACGTTAAATTGTGGCGACACTCGTGCCCGATTTTGGCGTAGCCAGAAACTTCATAGTGAGTAAGTCCCGTCTTCTGCGTGAGTTCAAAGGCGCGTTGCGCCATCTCGTAAGCGCGATCGGAATCTGGCATCCCCTTCGGAGGCTTTTTAAAGAAAACAGAACCCTCTTCAATGGTTAATTCGTAAATCGATAGGTGCGTCGTCGCAAAAGTAAGCGCCTCTTTTAAATCAGCCTCAAACATTTCTTGCGTCTGACAGGGAAGCGCATACATTAAATCGATGTTTACCTCATCGAAAATCTCTGTAGCGGCCTTTATCGCCTCTTTTGCTTCCGAGGAAGTATGAATGCGCCCTAAGGCGCAAAGCATCTTATCGTTAAAACTTTGCACCCCAATCGAAAGGCGTGTCACACCACTATCGAAAAAAGACTGGAGCTTCTCTTTTGTAACGGTCCCAGGGTTTGCCTCGAGACTAACTTCAGCGCCATCGATAACCGTGAAGTGTTCGCGAATTCCATCGAATAGCTTAGAAAAACCCTCTTCGCTTATTAAGCTTGGCGTTCCTCCCCCAAAGTAAATACTTGAAATGGGGCGATTCATGCAAGAGGCGATTTTCTTTAAGTCATCAAGAAGCGCTTTAATATACCGAGGCTCTTCGCGCGCATAGTTACCAGCGCGCGAATTAAAGTCGCAATATGGGCATTTTCTGATGCACCAAGGCCAGTGCACGTAAAGTGCAATGGGCGTCTCTACCATTGCCAGCGCTCTGCGATAGCCTCAAGCATCGCACGTAGGGCTTTACCACGGTGACTGACGGCGTTTTTCTCTTGTGCTGTGAGTTCGGCTGCTGTCTTTTTAAATTCGGGTAGATAAAAGTACGGATCGTAACCAAAGCCACCTGTACCACGCGGCTCAGAAATCACTTCACCGTCCCAGTGAGCGACAACAACGATGGGTTCAGGATCATCGGCATAGCGCAAAGCAACAAGGACGCAGGTGTAGTGAGCCCGTTTATCTTCCTTGTCTTTTAAAGCGGCAACAAGCTTGGCGTTATTAGCGGCATCGTCGCAATCGGCCCCGGCGTAACGCGCTGAGAAAACGCCAGGCTCGCCGTTTAAAGCCTCAGCGGTAATCCCTGAATCGTCAGCAAGAGCCGGAAGGCCGCTCACATTTGCTGCGTGTCGCGCTTTAGCTAAGGCATTTTCTAAAAACGTGTGATACGGTTCATCGCAGGCCGATACCCCAAGACTACCTTGACCGACGACACGGATGTCCCGTTCAGAAAACATTGCGTTAAATTCACGAAGTTTTCCCGCATTGTTAGAAGCGAGAACGAGTTTTTTTTGCATGCGTTTTACCCCTGAAGGCTCGTTTCTTGAATCGACCGTATTTTTTCACATCCAAGGCGTGCTAGGTTAAGCATCGTCATCAAATCGTCTTGACTAAAGGCCTCGCCTTCTGCCGTTCCCTGAATCTCAACGTAACGACCTTTTCCTGTCATCACAACGTTCATATCCGTGTCGCTTGAGCTATCTTCCACATAATCGAGATCGAGCACGGCGGCTCCCTCACTCATACCAACGCTAATGGCAGAAACTGAATCCAAAAGAGGATTCTCATCGATCTTTCCTTCTTTGATCATCCAATCGATGGCATCGACTAAAGCGACATAGGCGCCCGTAATAGAAGCGCAACGCGTGCCACCATCAGCCTGTATGACATCGCAATCGATTTTGATGGTAAAGCCAGCGATCTTTGTGCGATCGACAATGGCGCGTAGGCTTCTACCAATCAATCGTTGAATCTCTTGGGTGCGTCCGCTTTGTTTACCTTTGGCAGCCTCTCTTTCGCAACGCGTGGCTGTGGCGCGAGGCAAAAGCCCGTATTCGGCTGTGACCCAACCTTCGGCTTCTGAGTCCACAAACTTCGGCGTCCCATCGATGACACTTGCCGTGCAAATCACCTTTGTGTTTCCAACACTAATAAGGACACTACCTTCGGCGTGACAGGTAAAGTGCCGCACAATCGTAATGGGCCGAAGTTGATCGGCTTTACGAGAATCATGTCGAGAGATCATTTTTTATCTCCTAAGGAAACCTTTATTACGAAAAACTTCCCAAATCAAAACGCCTTATCTAGCCAATGCTAAGAGTTCCATAATCTCTTCGCGCCCTAAGCGAGAAGACATTTCAGAGCCTTCGAGCAAAGCGTCCGCGAGGGACTTTTTCGTGCTGTGTAATTTCAAAATCTTTTCTTCAACAGTACCTGAAGCAATCAAGCGATAAATCGTCACGGGCCGATCTTGCCCGATGCGATACGTTCTATCGCTTGCTTGATCTTCGATCGCAGGATTCCACCACGGATCCATGTGAATCACGTAGTCGGCTGCCGTAAGGTTAAGTCCCGTGCCACCAGCTTTAAGGCTAATTAAAAAGAGCGGCATCGAGCCTTCCTCAAAGGCGCTTACGAGCTTCTGGCGTTGCGCAGAACTTACAGCACCATCCAAATACAAATACTCGATTCCCTTTTCTTCAAGCGCTCGGCGAATTAACGCAAGGTGGCTTGTAAATTGACTAAAGACAAGCGCACGATGGTGGTTGTCGATTAGTTCATCGACAAGACTTAAGAAGACCTGAGTCTTAGAAGAAGGAAGTTTTAATTTTGCGTCAACAAGTTCTGGAGAGCACGCAGCGCGCCGCAGTTTCATTAAGGCTGCAAGCGCTTGCACAGGATTGATTTCTCCGGTTTCAAGACTTTCTTTTGTTTCTTCACGAAGCTGCTCATAGAGGGCTCGCTCTTCTTGGCTTAATTCAACCTTAATTGTGGTTTCAGTCTTTTCAGGTAACTCATTTAACACATCGGCTTTTGTGCGACGCAAAATAAAGGGAGAAACAATGCGCTTTAAAAGGCGCTGCTGCTCACGATCTTTATCTCGCTCAATGGGAAGAACAAAACGTTCACCAAAGTGGTTAAAGCTACCTAAAAGGCCAGGAACAGCCACTTCAAAAAGCGCCCAAATTTCCGATAAGTGGTTCTGCAAAGGCGTTCCCGTCAGAAGCACACGGAAATCTGACTTAATCGATGTTGCCGCTTTAAAGGCTTTCGTGTCACGATTTTTGATGTTATGCGCCTCATCGTAAACGGCCGTCACCCATGTCTTTTTCGCAATCGCTTCAATTTCGCTTGTAAGAACGCCGTAGGTTGAAATCACAACCGTGTTTTTCCCGGCTTTCTCTAAAGCCTCTGTGCGATTCTCTTGCGTATTCAAAATGATCTGTTTTAGGCTCGGAGCAAAGCGAGTGAGTTCTTCTTGCCAATTAAAAAGAACAGAGGCAGGAACTGTGACAAGCTGCGCACCGTCTTTCGCGCGACTTAAAAGCACCGCAATGGTTTGCACAGTTTTCCCTAGCCCCATATCGTCAGCAAGTAGCGCCCCTGCACCCCAAGAGGCAAGACGCATCATCCACTCAAAGCCATCGAGCTGATAGTCACGCAATTGTGCTTGAAGTGCTGTGGGAACATGCGCGGTAACGGTTTCAGCTTTCGCGATGCGCTCCTGTAAATCACGGTACTCCTTATCGGCATTTAACACGGCACCTTGTTTTTCAAAGTCGCCTAAGACACCTGCGTTAAAAGTCGAAAGCTGAGAAGAGCCTTTACCTGAGAGCGTGCGATCGAGCGCTAAGAGTTGCTTTTTAAGTCCTTCGGTAAGGGCCACATACTCGGCATCGCCAAGAGAAACGAAGTCGCCCTTACTTTCTCGAACCATGCGAAGCAATTCGGCCATCTTCAATTTGGTTTTCCCGTCAAGACTGACTTCACCCTTAACCTCAAACCATGTGCCCATGCGATTGATGGAAAACTGAAGACTTGAAAAGGAAATCGGCGCATAAGAGACTTTAAATTTTGCACCTTCTGGCCACTGCACGGTGACTTCGTCTTTGAGAGTACGCACAGTGCTTAAGAATTTAAGGCAATCTGATGTATCGAGATACCATTCAAAGTCGCCTGTCCGATTCTCTTCCCAAGAAGAAACCACACTCTCGAATTGAGAAAATGCCTCTTTTTCTTTTTTTAGATTGCGAACGACTTGAACGGGCTTGCCTTTGAGATTGACAGCCAAAAATTCTGAGCCGTTTCCTGGCTCGCAGGTTACAGGAGAGTCCTCAATAGGACGAACAACAAGGCGCATCGTGTACCAGTTATCCCCTTCGGGAACAACGCGCACCGTGAGTTTTGTACTCGCCTTAATCTTTTCGAGTTGCTCTGAATTGTTAAGTAGCTCACTCATCACAGGCATTCTTAGCGATAGGCGCTCAAAAAGCTGTGTTAACTTATCCTGCGCGGCTACAGGGAATGCCCTCTTCTTTTTAAAAGAAAAATAAAGCTTCTTTTGTTCTTCAGAAATGTCAATAACTTCAATCTGACCAAGGCTCTTTTCACGCACGATGCAATCGGGCACATCTTCGAGGTCCTTTAATTCATCGTCGATGTTTGTGTGGACAACAAATTGGCTGTTCTCTTTTTTCGCCTCAACCTGAAATTCGCCTTTAAGGATTTCGCAGTGAATATCCATATTTCTCAGGTCATAGACATTCGGGTGTCCAATTAGACGACGAAAGACATCTTTGCCACGAAGATCTCGAGAAACACCTGACCAGGCCTTTGTGACCGAGATTTGT
Organism: Bacteroidaceae bacterium; assembly: GCA_963652725.1. Classification (GTDB taxonomy): domain Bacteria; phylum Pseudomonadota; class Gammaproteobacteria; order Burkholderiales; family Burkholderiaceae_F; genus Duodenibacillus. Next base: position 10,953 of record CAVJUW010000003.1, read on the forward strand.
GAGGCAACTTCCAAATCTTGCGGTGTCATCCCCTTTTCGCTTGTCATTTTCTCAAAAACGCGCAATGAGATTTCTTTGGGTTCAGAAAACCGTCCCGTTTTTAAGCTCTTTTGCAAATAAGGCACCACGGCAAGTATCTTAGGATTGACGCCATAAATGATGCGTTGTTTCGGCGCCTTTGCCGCAGAACTTCCCGCCTTCTTTACTTTAGAAGCCGTGTAGTCAAGAAGCTCGTCTAAAAGGTTTTCCCACTCCTCTACTTGGCGCTGAGAGTAGATAAGAGATTTCATGCCAAATTGCGCTTCGAGTTCGGCAACTCTTTTTGGATTCGAAGCGGTTGCGGTAAGCCAAAAAAGTTCAATAAGCGGGTATTGATTTGCAACCACCATCGCTTGCTCGATACGTTTTTCAGATGGCTTTTTCCCATAAAACCCGTCTATGTGAAAGGCATAACAGACCATGCCAAGCATTGTCTGTGCAAAAGCATCATGCCCTTTGTCGTGTTTGGCCATGGCTTTGAGCCAACTGGTTGCTCTATCTAAAGCGTGAAGACCCATATAGGCCAATGGAAAAACGGCAACTTCGTCACAACCCCGAATTCCATACTTAAGCAGAGCCTCTATCGTTCGGCGAGTTCCCGCACCCTGACGATCTGCGTAAAGCGCTAAGCCGTAGATGAAGTTTTCAAAAGTTCCTTGAAGTATGTGGCGATTAAAGGTCCCATGATAATTTTGGTAGCCCTGAAGCGAAAGCGCTTTTTTCGCCTCGCGACTCGCCGCTTTCGAATCATTGGCCAATAGCGCAATCACAGACGCTATCAAATGATAAAAAGGCGTTTGCTCTGAGAGCTCCGTGAGGATTTTTTCAGGATGCCCCTCCCGAAAGAAACGGTAAAACACAAACCAATCATGAAGCCAAATTCGATTATCGAGACTTAAATCGAGAGCCACTAAATTGTTGTACATGACGTTAGCTACTTCCCAATCACCTCGGACGAAATAGTCAAGCGATGATTTTGTCATGCGGTATAAGGTATCGGCCGAATCCTTATCTAATGAAGCGAAAAAAGGCTTCCATCGTGGTTGTGTTGCAAACCACTGGAGCACAGACCTGCACTCTTTAACGCAATAGCCTGGCGGTGTTTGTTCAATCTTCTCTATCGGTTTCTCGCCATCTTTAGGGCAAGAAAGCAGACACGTAAGAAACTGTTCATGCTCGAAATAGAGACCTCTTTGCAAAGCATAGCTATAGACATTCCTTTTTTCGAACTCTGACTCCAATTCACTAGTCAGAATATCGTTTTTTTCCATCAAAGAAACCGTTGCAACAAAGAGCTCGTCGGTTATCGTAAGAGAGGTTGAAAAGTAGTACCTTTGTACCTCTTCAATATTAGGAACTGGTTCTCTCACTAAGTGATTCTTTGCAAGCCATTCGAGAAAGTCCTGAGCCTTTTCTTTGCTAAGGCCCGCTTTCTTTGCTGCATAAAAGAGTTGCTGCTCTTTGAGTGACTCTGGACAAGAAACGATAGCGAAAAGAAATTTTTTGATATTCTGCGGACAGGCGTTCAAAGCACATTGAAGAGATTGAAAATACGCTTGGCTCATTTGCGTCGACTCTAGATAACTAAGAAAGGATTAAGCATTTTACGAGAGTTCGACTCGAGTTTCTCGGTTCATTTCTCCTTTTTTATCAAATATAAGGCTCTCTGCTCTCTATAATGAAGAAAAAGATTCACAAAGGTTTCCTATGAAAACCCGATTCCTTGCTATTGCCCTTACTGGGATTGCCGCTCTCGCGCTCGGCGCCGTTATTCTTTCTCAGAAACTTAGCGGCACGGATTCCGAACTTCGTCTTTATGGAACGGTTGATACGCGCACAGTGCGTCTTGCTTTTGAAGAATCAGGTCGTCTAACTGAACTTACGGTCACCGAAGGCGCTATTGTGAAAAAGGGAGAACGTCTAGGCGCAATCGATGACGCGCGTTACAGAATTCATCTTCAGCAAGCGCAGGCCGCAGAATCTGTCGCCCAGAAAAACCTCGAGCTACTTTTGGCTGGAGCGCGCGCCGAAGACATTGCTGCCGCTAAGGCGCGCTTTGCTGCCGCTCAAGCCGCACAAGCTCTTTCTGAGAGAACCTGTCGCAGAGAGAAAAAACTTGGCAACGCCTCAAGCCCATTAAGAATCGATCAAGCCTGCTCGCAAGCCGCCGTTGATAGAGCAAGCGCTCAAGCGGCCAGAAAAGAACTAGCCCGGCTAGAGGCCGGAACGCGTAGCGAAGAAATCGAAGTTGCCCGTGCCCAAGTGAGGGCAAGCCGCGCGCAAGTTTCTGATGCCCGCCGTGCGTTAAACGAATGCGTACTCATTGCTCCAACTGACTTTGTTGTTCGGGCGCGACTAAAAGAGCCTGGCGATATGGTCTCGGCATCTATCCCTGTCGTGGAAGGAGCTCTTACAAATCCCATGTGGATTCGTGCTTGGGTCGATGAGGTCAATCTCGGAAAAATTACGCCAGGGATGAAGGCTTTTGTTAAAACTGACAGCGCTCCTAAAAAGACCATAGCTGCAAGCGTTGGCTTCGTGTCAACTGTTGCTGAATTTACGCCAAAATCCGTGCAAACCGAGGCGGTGCGCACGTCTCTTGTGTACGAGGTGCGGCTTACCGTAGACGACAAAGACTCCGTCCTACGCCTTGGGATGCCTGTGACTGTGACACTTGAGGCTAGCGATGATAAGCGCTGACGCACTGCGTCTTACTGGCGTAACTCGCTACGAAAAGGGCGTTACCCAAGCTCTCGTCGATGATGTGACTCTTAGCATCCGCTCTGGGTGCTTAGCAGCCCTAGTGGGAGCAGACGGAGCGGGAAAAACCACCCTCATGCGAATTGCAGCTGGCATTTTGCAACCCCAAAAAGGGCGCGTTGAGATTTTTGGGCACGAGATCTACCAAGAATCTTCGAGCGAAAGAACTTGCTCTCTTGTGGGCTACATGCCTCAGCAGTTCGGCCTTTATGAAGACCTGACGGTCATGGAGAACTTTCTTTTATACGCTGACCTTTTTGCTCTTACAGAGGAAAATCGCCGCGAGCGCTTTGCTGAACTTCTCGCAATGACAGATCTTGTGCGTTTTACCGAGCGCGCTGCAGGTAAGCTCTCTGGAGGGATGAAACAAAAGTTAGGGCTAGCGTGCGCTCTTCTGAATCGCCCTTCTCTTTTACTTTTGGATGAACCTACTGTTGGGGTCGATCCTTTATCGCGTCGAGAGCTTTGGAGCATCCTTAAAAAAGCCGTTAGGCTAGGCACGATGACCGCACTTGTTGCAACAACCTATACCGATGAAGCCGCGCTGTGCGATGAGGTCTTTTTACTCGATAAGGGGCACCTTGCTTTAACGGGAACTCCAGAGGCGATTGCCGCACGAGCCAAAAATCGCACCGCTCTTACCTTTTCTTCAAATCTTGCTCCGCGCTTACTGCAAGCCAAATTAGCCGAGGAAAGTTCCTTAATATTGGATGCAGTCCCTTGCGCTGGAGGCGTTCATATTCTCCTTCAAGACAACATAACGCTTGAAGCGTTTGTGGCCACGCACCGCGATTTAAGAATCACGCCACAGACTCCGACTTTAGAAGACGGGTGGCTTGCTTCACAGAAAAATGCAAACAAACACACGCACTTGATTCCTATAACCGAATCGGCCTCCATAACGAAAGCCCTAGATCCTGTAATCCGTGCTAAACGTATCGTGCGTCGCTTCGGGAACTTCACAGCAGTCGATCAAACTAGCTTTGACGTACATCCTGGAGAAATCTTCGGGCTCCTAGGTCCGAATGGCGCAGGGAAAACGACAACCTTTCGAATGCTTTGCGGCCTCATTGAAGTCACCGAGGGAGAGCTTGAAGTTGCAGGGTGCGACGTCCGTAAGAGTCGTGCGGCTTCACGGCGTAATCTCGGATACATGTCGCAAAAATTTGCGCTCTACGGCAATCTCACAACCCGAGAGAATCTCGAATTCTTCGCTGGCGCTCAGGGACTAAATAAAGAGGCTGCCCAAAAACGTGTTAAGGCACTTTTGAGGGATTTCGAACTAAACGATTATGCCGATCGCGCCGCAGGAGACCTTCCGGGCGGCGTAAAGCAGCGCCTTGCGATGGCCGCCGCTCTCGTAGCTCGCCCTGCTCTTTTATTCTTAGATGAACCCACAAGCGGTGCGGATGTTCCAACGCGTCGTAGCTTTTGGCGACGTATGACAGATTTAGCGAAAGTCGGCGTGACGATTATTGTCACAACTCACTTTATGGAAGAGGCCGAATACTGCGACAGACTCATCATCCAAGATGCAGGAAAGATGCTTGCCTTAGGAACACCCAAAGAGATTCGAGGCGATTGCCCGACTATGAACGATGCCTTTATCCGCATTGTCGAAAAGTCTCGTAGCTTGCGTAAAGAAGGAGCGACACAATGAGCTCCCCCTTCTTTTGCCATACTGTTGCATTAACTGTAAAAGAAATTCGTCAGATTCTTCGAGATAAGAGCGCCTTTCTTCTTGGGATTGTGATGCCCTTGATGCTTATTCTTCTTTTCGGATACGGCATCACATTTGATATCCGCGATGTGCGACTTGCCCTTGTCGATCAAGCGCAGACAGAAACTTCGCGAGCCTTAACAATTTCCCTTTCCCACAATCCAATCTTTAAAGTGCGTACGGTAAAAACACGCGCCGAGGGCGAAGCCATTCTCAAAACGTTCGAGGTAGAAGGCTTACTTGTCTTTACTCTTCATAACGGCAACTTAAAAGAGTCCCTTAGCATTGACGGAATCGACGCAACACGAGCCGTGATGGTTGGCAATGCCGTCACAGGGGCGCTTTCTGTTGCTACGCAAAAGATGGCAACGGCAACAGGCGTAACTGTTATTCCCCGACTTTGGTTTAATGAAAGCGCAGAAAGTCGTCGTTACCTTGTCCCTGGGCTTATGGTCATTGTCCTTACGCTCACGGGCATGATGCTCACGGGTCTTGTTCTTGCACGCGAGTGGGAACGGGGAACAATGGAAGCGCTTCTTGCAACGCCTGCTAGCCCTGGCGCTATCCTCTTATCGAAAACACTTCCCTACCTTCTCCTAGGTTTGATGGGCTGGAGCCTTTGTTTACTCGCCGCAGTCTTTCTTTATGAGGTCCCCATACGAGGAAGCCTCACCGTCATTGCCGCAGGGTCCCTTCTTTATTTATTAATCGGGCTTCTTTTAGGACTTGTCATTTCCGGGAAGACGCGCTCACAATTTCTTGCAAGTCAATTTACCGTACTCGCAGGATTCTTACCCGCAGTCATTCTCTCGGGCTTTATCTTTGATTTAAGAAGCGCACCTGCATGGGCTGATGTGCTTGCGCACTGTTTCCCTCCCGTTTACTACATGGAAATTCTTCGCGTTGGCTTTCTCACGGGCGGCATGCACATGCTTCTTTTAAAAGACTTCGCCGCTCTCCTAGCCTTTGCCATCGTTCTTTTCATTCTTGCTAAAAAGCAGTGCGTTAAAAGGATTCGACCATGACACTTTTTTCGCCTGCCCTACGAGCGCTCATACACAAAGAGTTTCTTTCCGTCTTGAAAGATCGCACAAGCCGCATGATTCTTGTTGTGCCTGTGCTTTTGTACATCATTCTCTTTGGTTACATCGCAAGCTTTAATCTTGAAAGAATTCCCTATGCACTGTGCGATCTTTCGCACTCGGAGGCTTCTTACTCTTTTACCCGTGCCATAGAAGGCTCTCACATTTTCGATCGCGTTGCAACGCTTACCAACACCGCGCAACTTGCGGATGTTCCAGAAACAACCGATGCCTTAATCAGCGTCGTGATTCCCGCTGACTTCGCTAGGCGTCTAACAGAGGGGCAAGAGGCACCGATTCTAGTAACTGTCGATGGTCGTAACTCGACTACGGCACAACTTGCCGCAGGATACCTCGCAAGCATCGCTTCAGAATTTAACGCCAAGCGCTCAGAAACGGCTCCTATGCTTACGATGCGACTTCTTTTTAATGAAAATAACATCACGCAATGGTTCATTCTGCCTGGTCTTATTCTCATGATTGCGATGCTTCAGACCGTGGTGCTTTCAGCTCTATCGATTGCCAGAGAACGAGAGCAAGGCACTTATGAGTCACTTCTTGTGACACCAGTGAGGCCTGGGGAAATTCTTCTATCCAAAATGCTTGTACCGTGCGCTGTCGGATGCTTTCAAAGTGCGCTTATTTTTGCTGCGTGCTTGTGGTGGTTTGAAATCCCGTTTGCAGGTCGTCTTCTTCAACTCATTGTCGTTGAGATTGTCTTTCTTTCAGCCATCGTCGGGATAGGGCTTGCGGTCTCTGCGGTTGCAAAGTCTATGCAACAGGCGCTTCTTATTGTGATTGTCTTTCTTGTGCCAATGGTCCTTTTAGGAGGACTTTTTACTCCCGTGGAAAACATGCCCGAATGGATACAGACTCTCACTTGGATCGATCCTTTGCGATTTGGGCTTGTCGCCGTAAGACGCATTTACCTTGCTGGTATCTCGTGGAGCGATGTGGCTCTGACGCTCTGGCCTGCGGCAGCTGTCGCGTGTGTGACACTTCCCGCTGCCTACATCTTTTGCACACGAAGGCTATAAGACTTTTAGCGAAGACCTTGAGCCTTTAATGCCTCATAGGTTTCTTTCACGTCGTGTACCCGCACAATGTGCGCCCCTTTACGTACGGCGCACAGTGCAGCATCGACCGATCCTGCAACACGCTCTTTGGGATTGGCAATGCCAGTAAGGGCTCCAATCATGCGTTTGCGAGATACACCGATGAGAACAGGGAAACCACCACTCTCGAACTCTTCAAAGTGATTGAGTAAATCGATGTTTTCTTGCATCGTCTTACCAAAGCCAAAACCCGGATCCCAAGAGACTTGTTCGCGATTCACCCCAGCTCTCATGAGTTCTTCGCTTTTTCCCCGTAAGAAATCCGTGATGTCTTTAAAAAGCCGCCCCTCTTTAATAGCTTCAAAATGCATCACAACAAGACCCACATCGCTTTGGCTAACCGCTTCAATGGCGCCTTCTTGAGTAAACCCACGCACATCGTTAATGATATGAGCGCCAAGGGAAATTGCCCCTTTCATCATTTCGGGCTTATAAGTATCTACTGATACGGTATATCCCTCTTTAACAAGAGTTTCTACAAGAGGTAAGACACGTCTAGCTTCCTCTTCAAAAGAAACTGGCGCATAGCCTGGTCTCGTTGACTCGCCTCCAATATCGAGGATATCTGCGCCCTCTTTGGCTAACTCTCGAGCAAAGCTAAGAGCTCTCTCGTATGTAGCGTGCTCTCCCCCATCGGAAAACGAATCGGGCGTGACATTGACAATACCCATAATCTTGGGCTGTGTTAAATCAATCGCTCTATCTTTGCATTGCCAAAGCGTTGGATTTTTCTTCATAAAAATACCTAAAAACACGAAGGCGCCCACTAAAGACGCCCTCGATAAAACAACTCCTAAAAAAACTACTCCCCTTCTTGCGGGGTGTCGTCTTTTTTCTGAGCCTTGCGACGTGGCTTTTTCACAGGCGGCTCTTCATTTTTAGGCGCAACCTCAGGATTCTCATCCTGCGGTTTTTCTTCAGGCTGAGAAACTGCCTTTTCTTCGGCGGGGGCCTCCTTAGAATCGGCTTCTTTCTTGTTGGAATCAGCGGATTCTGGGGCTTTGGGCTCACGGGGATCATTTCCAGCCATGATGTCATTTAACTGCTCGGCATCAAGCGTTTCCCACTTCAAAAGCGCAGAGGCCATCTTCTCGATCTTGTCGCGATTGTCTTCGATTAATTTACGCGCCAAGTTGTACTGCTCTTCGAGAATTCTGCGGATTTCTGCATCCACAGCCTGCATCGTCTTTTCGGAAATGTGCGTAGTCTTTGTAACTGATCTTCCTAAGAAGACTTCACCTTCGTTTTCCGCATAGACCATCACGCCCATTTTTTCGCTCATGCCGTAGCGCATGACCATGTCGCGCGCGAGTTGCGTAGCGCGTTCAAAGTCATTGCTCGCACCCGTTGTCATCTGGTGCATGAAGACTTCTTCAGCGATACGACCACCGAAAAGAATCGCAATCCGTGTCATCAGGTACTGCTTGTCGTAGGCATAGCGATCGGTTTCAGGTAGTTGCATCGTAAGACCTAAGGCTCTACCTCTTGGAACAATTGTGACCTTGTGCACGGGATCGGACTTGGGCATTAACTTAGCAACGAGAGCGTGACCGGATTCGTGATAAGCCGTGTTGCGACGTTCGTCCTCGGTCATGACCATTGACTTACGCTCTGCGCCCATCATGATCTTGTCTTTGGCTAATTCAAAGTCATGCATCTCTACGACGCGACCGTTACGACGTGCCGCAAAAAGAGCGGCTTCGTTAACAAGGTTAGCGAGGTCGGCGCCAGAAAATCCTGGGGTTCCGCGCGCAATCAAATCGGCACGCACGTCAGCACCCAAGGGAATCTTTTTCATGTGCACTGCCAAAATCTGTTCACGCCCGCGAATATCAGGTAGCGGCACCACAACCTGACGGTCAAAGCGACCTGGACGCATAAGCGCTGGGTCAAGGACGTCAGGACGGTTTGTCGCCGCGACAACAATAACGTTGGTTCCTGTTTCAAAGCCGTCCATTTCAACGAGCATTTGATTCAGTGTCTGTTCGCGTTCGTCGTTACCACCGCCAAGGCCTGCGCCACGCTGACGACCCACAGCATCAATTTCGTCAATGAAGATAATGCAGGGCGCGTTTTTCTTTGCGGTCTCAAACATGTCTCTGACGCGAGAGGCACCGACGCCAACGAACATTTCAACGAAGTCAGAACCGGAAATCGAAAAGAACGGGACACCTGCTTCGCCAGCAATGGCTTTGGCTAAAAGTGTCTTACCCGTTCCAGGAGAGCCAACGAGCAAAATGCCGCGCGGAATGTGTCCACCCAAGCGTTGGAACTTCGAAGGATCTTTTAGGAAGTCAACGACTTCTTGCACATCCTCTTTGGCCTCATCGCACCCAGCGACATCAGCAAAGCGCACCTTATTGGTCGATTCGTTTAGCATGCGTGCTTTACTCTTACCAAAGGAGAATGGGCCACCGCCCTTGCCGCCCGTTTGCATCTGGCGCATGAAAAAGACCCACACGCCGATTAAAAGAAGCATCGGGAACCAGCTAATAAAGACTTGCTCTAAGAAAGAGGGTTCCTCTTCGGGGCGTCCGTAAACCTGAACGCCGTTTTTGCGAAGGTCTTCCACCATCCACAAGTCCCCTGGGCTCGTGATCGTATAGACGTGACCTTCGGAAGGAGTCACGGTAATCCTTCGACCCTGAACGTCGACACGACGAACCTTACCGGCTTTGGCATCTTCCATAAACTGCGTGTAGCTCGTCTGATCGAGATTACCGATTGCAGGGCGATCGCCGCTAAATTGACGGAAAACGGTAAAAAGCACAAAGGCGATTAAACACCAAACCGCTAAGCGCTGAAGCATCCTCTTATCCAAAATCGGAACTCCTTGTCTCTGAAATATTATTCGGGCTCCCTTTCGCTTTTCTCGAAAGGAGCAAAGTCATAGTCTATCCGCTTTAGGCGTATTTCTCTTGGGTTTTCACTGGGAAAATACGTCGGATTTGTTTGCAAGCGTAACAAGTTGCTATTTCGAGCGCAACCGACGAGAAACCACATACATTTCAGCGCTCGTGTCGCGGCTTGCCTCGGGTTTGCGTTGCGCCACAGTCATAAAGTGTTGCTTAAGCGTTGCAATAAATTGCGAGTAGCCCGAGCCCTGAAAGACTTTTGCAACAAAAACGCCGTCTTTTTTAAGGTGTTCTAGAGCAAATTCAAGGGCTAATTCGTTAAGTAGGAGGCTAGCTGCTGCATCAGCTGCGGCAATTCCCGATAAGTTCGGAGCCATATCGCTTAAGACAACATCGACCTTATCGCCAGCTAACACTTCAGAGAGCTGATCGGCAACCTCTTGCTCGCGAAAATCTCCCTGAATAAAAGTAGCGTCCTCAATCGCCTCCATAGGAAGGATATCCATGGCAATCAGGCGCCCTGAGAAAACTCCCTTTGCATCAAGCATCTGACTTCTTGCAACCTGCGTCCAACTGCCTGGCGCACTTCCGAGGTCAACAACGGTCGAACCTGGGTGAAAAAGATGTTCTTTCTCGTTTAATTCGAGCAATTTATAAGCCGATCGTGCCCGAAAACCCTCGGCGCGGCTCTTTTTCACAAAGGGATCATTAATGTGCCGCTCAATCCAGGCACGATTAGAACGTAATTTTTTGGTCGATTTAGGCATCGTCTTCGTTAAAATATACGAATCACTATTTTTTCTATAAGCGAAATTATGTCTGAACTTGTCTTAGCACGCGATAAAAAGATTGAACTGCGCTCACAGGCGCACCACGTGACGTTTTCCGTTCTTGTGGGCGCTTCTGGGTTAACAGATGCAGTAATTAAAGAAGTTGACCGAGCTCTTGCCGCCCACGGCCTTATTAAGGTTCATGTTGCAGGAGACGATAGAGAAGAAAGAGTCGAGTTTTACGCCAAACTTGCCGATGCGCTCAATGCCGCACGCATTCAAGCCATTGGGAAAACGCTTGTTCTTTATCGCCCTGTTGAAGAAAAGAAAGAAAGCGCGCCCGAGCGTAAAGCGCCAGTAAAGAAAAAGAGAGCTCCGAAAAAGGGACAAAAGGCACCGACTCGCGCCAAGAAAACCCGCGCAGGCGCAAGAAGCCGCGTCACAAAGAAAAAAGCGCTGACCAACTAGAATCGCTCATGAAACGAGGCCTCCTACTTTTCGATCTTGATGGGACGATTCTCGATACGGCACCTGACTTATGTGAGGCGGCTAATTTTTTGCGTCGACAAAAAAATTTGGAACCACTTCCTTACGAAATGCTTCGCCCTTATGCAGGAACTGGCGCGAGAGGCTTAGTGAAAGCGGCGTTACAAGTGGAGCCAGATAAGCCCGAGTACCCCCATCTTCGTGAGGCCTTTTTAACCTACTACGCTAGCCATATGTCAGATATGTCACGGCCCTTTCCTGGGATTCTTGAGGCCTTAAGTGCGGCAAGTCAAATGGGGTTTTCTTGGGGCATTGTGACCAATAAGGCGATGAGGCTTGCTAAGCCCTTAGTCGAAAAGTTTTTTTCTGCTGCCCCCACGTGCTCTTGCCTTGTTGCTGGAGACAGCGCCCCAAAAATGAAGCCCAATCCCGATACCATACTGATGGCTTTAAAAATAGCTGGCTTTAGCGCCAATAACGCTTTGTACTTTGGGGATGAAGAGCGCGATATGGTTGCCGCAAATGCCGCAGGAGTGGGTTCCGTTGCCGTTTTGTGGGGTTACGGAAAGAGCGTTAGCAACTCGGGAAAAGCCACAATTGCCAAAATTAATGAGATTCCGCAGCTTGCCGCAAAGCTTCTTAGTTAGGTCCTCTTTCTCTTACTTTCCAACAAACACATAGCGCTTTAGCGCCTCAAGCTTGTCACGCAAGAGAGCTGCCTGCTCAAAATCGAGGTCTTTAGCGCAAGCGAGCATCTTCTTTTCTGTCTCTCGTATGGCTTTTGCGACAGCCGCAGGATCGTCGGGATTAACCTCAGTGACTGAAACCGAGGCGATGTCTTTACCCGCTCCTGGCTTATACACACCATCGATGATGTCTCTAACTTCCTTAACCACGGTGCGTGGCGTAATGCCATGCTCTTTGTTGTATTCGGTTTGCTTGGTGCGGCGTCGCTCGGTTTCCTCAATCGCGCCTTTCATGGAGTCGGTAATGGTATCTGCGTAGAGGATCGCCTTGCCGTTTACGTTGCGCGCTGCGCGACCAATCGTTTGAATCAGAGACCGCGTTGAGCGTAGGAACCCTTCTTTATCCGCATCGAGAATTGCCACAAGTGTCACCTCGGGCATATCGAGTCCCTCGCGCAAAAGGTTAATCCCTACAAGAACATCAAAGACGCCGGCTCGAAGGTCACGAATAATCTCAACGCGCTCAACGGTATCCACATCTGAGTGTAAGTAGCGCACCTTCACCTTATGCTCATCAAGAAAGTTGGTGAGTTCTTCTGCCATCTTCTTTGTGAGTGTCGTTATTAAAACGCGTTCGTGGCGTGCGACGCGCTCTCGGATTTCATCTAAAACGTCATCGACCTGTGTGGCAGCGGGCCTTACCTCTAACTCAGGGTCGACCAACCCTGTCGGTCGCACAAGCTGCTCGACAACCTGCGAGCTATGCGTTAATTCATACTCAGCAGGAGTGGCCGATACGAAAATCGAGCGACGCATCTTGCGCTCGAATTCATCAAAGCGAAGCGGCCTGTTATCTAAAGCAGACGGCAGGCGAAACCCATAATTGACAAGCGTCTCTTTTCTCGAGCGGTCCCCGCGATACATGCCTCTTAACTGCCCGACTAAAACATGGCTCTCATCGAAAAACATCAGTGCGTCATTTGGTAGGTAATCAATCAAGCACGGTGGCGCCTCCCCAGGATTTAATCCCGTTAAGTGGCGCGAATAGTTTTCGATTCCCTTACAAAAGCCCACCTGATCGAGCATCTCTAAGTCAAAAAGCGTTCGCTGCTGTAAGCGCTGTGCTTCAACGAGCTTGCCTTCAGCCTCGAGCTCTTTGGTTCTTTCGGTTAACTCAGCCTTAATCGTGTCAATTGCATGAAGGACAATGTTTCTTGGGGTAACGTAATGGCTTGCTGGGTAAACAACAAAACGAGGCACCTTTTGAATGATTTTCCCTGTTAGAGGATCAAAAAGAGAAATTGTGTCGACCTCATCATCAAAAAGTTCAATGCGAACGGCCACTTCTGAGTGTTCAGCAGGAAAGACATCAATTAAATCGCCCCTGACACGAAAAACGCCACGGGAAAACTCCATATCGTTACGTCGATACTGCATTTTCACCAACTGAGAAACAATCGCCGATCTCTCCTTGGTATCGCCCTCACGCAAAATAAGGCGCATCTCCGTGTAGCTTTCTGGTTTACCGATACCGTAAATAGCCGATACCGTTGCCACAACAATCGTGTCACGGCGCTCGAGAATGCTTTTTGAGGCAGCCAATCGCATCTGCTCAATGTGTTCGTTAATCGCAGCGTCTTTTTCGATAAAAAGGTCGCGCGCGGGAACATAGGCCTCTGGCTGATAGTAGTCGTAGTAACTGACGAAATACTCAACCGCATTATTGGGGAAGAATTCACGCATCTCTGAGTAAAGCTGCGCGGCAAGCGTCTTATTCGGAGCCATCACAAGAGCGGGAACCCCAGTTCTAGCAATGACATTGGCCATCGTAAAGGTCTTACCAGAACCCGTAACACCAAGAAGGGTTTGCTTGGCAAGCCCCTCTTGAACGCCTTCGGCTAATTTGTCGATTGCCTCTTGCTGATCGCCCGCAGGATCATAAGGAGCATGCAACTCAAAAGGAGAATGAGCAAAAGTCAGAACTTTGGCCATGTAGCTTTAAAACTTCCATCCAAATAACGAAAACGAATTCGAATACTATGCCACGAGCACGATACATTTGGCAATAGTTTTGACTGCGGCAAATTCCATTTGGGCGATACAATGGTGAGCCATGGTGATTTGACCGATAAACCACATCTATGAGCGATACGACCTTAACCGTTACCTTAGAAGACGCCCGACGCATTCTCTACGCGAAAGCGCTTGAGGAGTCTGACTCTTGGGATAAAACGAAAAGCGCGGCTGTTAGCCAAACCATCGCGCGTCGCTTAGGGGAATCGGCTCGAGCGGAAACCTTTTTAAAAGAGCGCGCCGCAGCCATTTTCGAGGCCGCGAGTCTTAGTCATACCGAGGCGCTAACAAAAGAAAAAGGCCTTTCTTTTGGCGTTTTTGCCTCTTTAGCATTCCTTATCTCTTTTGCCGCAGGGGCGCTTACCGATAAGCTTAGTTCAAGCGCGGCCTTTATTAACCTCTTGTCGTTTCCGTTTTGGGGTGTAATCGCGTGGAATCTTTTAATTTACATCGTGCTTTTCTTAGGCGCCATTGGGATACTAAGGAAACCCCTTTTTCCGATTCGACAAATGCTCACAAGCCTTCGCTTAGCGCGTTTGCCGTTTTTTTCAGGACACAGAAAGACTGAGGCCGCCTTTCGGGCGAGCCTAGCTGAGATTTCGACTCCGATTTACAAAAAAGAAACAACCGCACTTTTGCATCTAGCGGCCATTGCCTTTGCTTTGGGTCTTATTGCAAGCATGGCTCTTAGAGGCTTTTCCACGGCCTTTGTCGTTGGCTGGGAAAGCACTTGGTTTGCAGAAAACGTCGCTGCCGTCAAAAACTTTATCGATTGGACCTATGGCTTAGTGCCAGCAATAGGGCCTATTACAGAGCTTCCGGATTTATCTCTTTTAGAGTCAATTCGCGCCGATCGCCTTCCTTATCTTCAGGAATCGGTTTCTGCTGCTCCTTGGTTACTGCGCATGATGGTTCTTTTGACCGTTTTCGTGATTTTCCCGCGTCTTGTGTTGCTCCTTATGACATTGGTGGGCATAGGCTATAGCAAACACCACCTGAAACTTAACGCAGAAGACCCCTACTTTTCTCAAGTACTACGCTATGGGAAAGAATCGATTTCTCTTGGCGCACTTGAATTTGTCACGGGACTCAAAGGGTCCGATGCCACACACGCAAGCCTTGCGGAACTTTCCTCTTTGTGGGGAAATACGCAATTGCGTGTTCATAGAATTGATATGGACGAACCGCCTTTTGAATTGCCCAAAGTCGAGGTAAGTCCCGTACGCACTGTCGTAGCTCTTGTCTTAGATGGTACCGCAACAGCCGAAGAAGAGCTCGCTGGGGCTCTTTTTCAAAAAGCTCACGAAGCAATGGAAAACCGCGAAGACCTCCTTTATGCCGCCCTTTTGGATATGAGGCGTTTTTCTCTTCGCTCAAAAGTCTATCCAGAGCGTCTTACCGAAAGAAAAGAAACGTGGACTCACTTTGCAACGCAACACGGTATCACGCTCTTTTTCTTAGAAGAGAAACCTTTAGAGCTCGTGAGAAGTATGCGAGAATGGGCCTCATCTTATGCTCCAAAGGTAGCTAAAGCTCTAGCAGGACCCGTGTGATGCCAAACGATAGCCTTCGTATTCATCTTAGCCTCGTAAGCCATACAAATATTGGCAAGACGACGCTTGCCCGCACACTTTTGGGGCGCGATGTGGGCGAAGTCGCCGACCGTGCGCATGTCACAGAAACCACAGATGAATTCGTTCTTGCAAGAAACGCCGAGGGCTGCGAGCTTGTTCTTTGGGACACCCCTGGGTTCGGTAACTCGGTTGCCCTCGCTAAGCGCCTTGAAGGACGTAAGAACCCAGTTGGGTGGTTCCTTTCTGAAGTGTGGGATCGCTTTTCCAATAAAGCGCAGTGGCTTAACCAAAAAGCGCTCAAACACGTGAAAGAAACCTCTAACGTCGTGCTTTATCTTGTGAATGCCGCAGAGCTTCCCGATGAAGCCACCTACGTTAAAGCCGAGATGCATATTCTCACCTGGATTGAAAAACCCGTCATTGTGTTACTCAATCAGATGGGAAAACCCCGCCCCGCGCAAGAAGAAGCCCTTGATGTCGCCCGTTGGAATGAAGCGATGCGCGAATGGCCTATCGTGAAAAAAGTCCTTCCGATGGACGCGTTTGCACGTTGCTGGGTGCAGGAATTCACTCTTTTTGATGCGATTGGTTCAGCGCTAAACGAAGAAGCGAAAAGCGCCTTTGAGTCGCTACGAGAAACGTGGTCACGACAAAGAAGAGCCGCGTATTCAGCGAGCCTTCAGGCCCTGATGCACACACTCGAATGCATCATTAACGACAAAGAAGCGACAAACGATATTACCTTTGCCTATCAGCTTCGCACTTTAGGCAAACGCTTAAAGTTATTAAAAGATAAAGACGACGCGCAAGACCCGTTAAAAGCAGCGCAAACCGCCCTTTGCGCTAGAGCAACGGATGCGTTTTGCGACTTAACAGACAAATTGATTGCGGCCAATCGCTTACGTGGCAAGGGTGTGAAAAAAGAGCTCTTTGAGCGACTTCAAAGCGACTGGGATATCACAAGTTCGATGAAACCGACGAATGCAGCGATTGCAGGAGCCGTCGGCTCTGGTGCTGTCGGAGGCATTGCCGCTGATCTCTCCACTGGGGGCATTTCCCTGGGACTTGGAACGCTCATTGGTAGTGTCTTGGGTGCTTTGGGTGGCGTAGGTCTTGCGATTGCCTACAACACAAGGCGTGATGCGAAAGAAGGTACCGTTGTCGCGTGGTCAGACACCGCTATTCGTAACTTTGCGCTTGAAGCACTGTTACTCTATTTAGCTGTTGCGCACTTCGGTCGAGGTCGAGGCGATTGGAAAGAAGGCGAATGTCCTGACTTTTGGCGCACGATGCTCATGAAAGCGCTCGAAAAGCAAAAAAGCGAAATCCAATATCTTCCGATTATGCTCGATAGCATTTTGCGGCGCGTTCTCTCTGAGCTTTATCCAGACGCGACGTTCTAGCATCCTACTTAAAGACGCTGTTGTTCTTTTAAGAGCTTGAACTGATGGCAGGCTGCGAGCCGATAGTATTTCGCGGCATCAGTCATCGCGCTTTTCAAATTCGGAGCGAATTGCGAAACTTCAATAACGCTTTTTAGTCCGAGTCGAACTATTTCATCTGCTCCCGGGCCTTTTTGACCGACAATGGCAAAAACAGGAATGCCTTTCTCGTTTGCATGCTTTAAAACGCCCGAGATAACTTTTCCGTGTGCCGACTGCCAATCCAATCGCCCTTCTCCCGTAATGAGAAGCTGAGCTCCCTCAATTTTGCGGTCAAAATCGACAAGCGACAGAACAGTTTCTATGCCAGATTTCAGTTGGGCGCCAAGAAAAACCTTCAACGCGTAGCCTAAGCCACCTGCTGTTCCTGCCCCCTTAAAATCCTCCGCCTTCTCAAATCGGTGCCGTGAGATCTCCAAAAAATGGCACATCCCGCGTTCCAAAGCCTCAATTGCTCTCTTATCTGCCCCTTTCTGCGGTCCATATGTATATGTTGCCCCATTGGGACCAGTAAGAGGACTGTCCACATCGCTCATCACAACAATTGGAACGGACTTAAGAAGAGGCTCAACATAACGCGTATCGATGCGTTCGATTCGGGACAAATCGCTTGCGATTCCCTTTAGCAGTTTTTCGTTTTGATCGTAAAACCGATACCCCAAAGCAGATAGCGCCCCAAGTCCCCCATCATTCGTCGCACTTCCCCCGATTCCGATGATGATTTTCCGAGCGCCGTGGGTAAGGGCAGCTTTGATTAATTCTCCAGTTCCATAGGTATTGGCCTGCATCAGTAAATCAGGACAATGTTCGATCAGTGAGAAGCCTGAGGCTTGCGCCATTTCCATGACGGCAGTTTGGTCATCTAGCATAAAAAATTGCGCATTGATGGCCTCTCCCAATGGATTTTTCACCTTAACGACGTGCCATCTACCTGAGAGCTCCCTACTGAGAGCTTCGATAGTGCCTTCGCCCCCATCCCCGAGAGATACAGAAACACAGTCTGCGTTCGGAAAATATTCCTTTGCGACCTCAGTCAGTATTTGGTGAATCGCTGAAGAACTCAAAGTTCCTTTGAAAGAATCGGAAGCGAATACGAATTTCATAAGAATCTCAAATATACCGTTGTTCTTTTACATTACCACTTTTATTTCGAAAAACTCTTTTGGGCAGAAACCCTAGTGCATTCCCTATGAGTGTAGAGCGGTGTAGAAAAGAACGTAATTAGCCTTTGATAAAATTGCCTTCGCCTACAACCGTCAAAAACGATGAGCACGGTCGTGGCACAAGAAACAATAAGGAACTTTTATCATGCCCGACATTTTTTCTATGACCGGATACGCTAACGCACAAGGTGAAACCGCCTTGGGGTTAGTTAGCATTGAAGTCCGAAGCGTCAATTCCCGTTTTTTAGATCTCGTTGTTCGCATTCCTGACGAATTGCGAAGCACAGAACCCGTTTTAAGAGAAACATTGAGAAGCCGCGTCACACGCGGCAAAGTCGAGTGCCGTGTGACGCTTAAGGCAGACGATGCGACGATAGGCGCCAAGTTAAACGAAGCGTCTCTCGCGAAACTTAAAGTACTTCAAAAGGAAATTCTCGCGTCTTTACCTGAGGCCAAACCCCTTTCTGTGCAAGAAGTGCTTCTTTACCCTGGGGTTCTTTCCGCAGCAGAAATTGATGAAGAAAAATTGCACGCCGATGTTTTAGCAATTCTTGATAAGGCCCTTCTTTCCTTTGAAAGTAATCGCGCACGAGAAGGAAAAGCGTTAAAGGCTGTCTTAGAAACGTATTGCGATACGATTGATGCCACAGTCGAAAAGTTAAAGCCACAATTGCCGCTTATTCTTGAGGCGATCAAAGAAAAGATGAACGAGCGCCTTACTGAAGCGCTTGAAGCGCCTTTAGCAAAAGCCTCCGAACTCACGCGCGAAGAAATCGGCGAACGCATCCAAACTGAACTCACGCTTTACGCCCTAAAGATGGATGTCGATGAAGAAATGAATCGACTCTTAACGCATACAAAGGAAGTGCGTCATATTTTGACTTCTGGGGGCTCTGTGGGTCGTAAGCTTGATTTTCTGATGCAAGAACTCAATCGCGAGGCCAATACCTTAGGCTCAAAAGCTGCGGCAATCGAAATGACCGATACGTCCTTGACGCTTAAGCTCGCCATCGAACAGATGCGCGAGCAGATTCAGAACTTAGCTTAAGCCCCTTTCAAGAACCGGCACAAATGTGGGCGAATCGCAGGACTCAGTTTCTTTACGAGATAGCCCACAGCGAACGCTGAAATAAGCGTTCCCTCGCGGATTCCCACGGGAGCACCTAAAACAAGGAAGCCTAAAAGGGCTGAGAAAATAACCGTTAACACATCAAAGGCAATTTTGAGTGTTCCAAAGTTGCCTTTGAAGGTAAGCGCCAGTGCAAGCACGAATCCGTCAGCAGGCATCATGGAAATGTCTGCCACTAAAAGTGCAATAAGCCCCAATGCCAAAAAGAGGTTGGAAAAGGTACTTAACGCTAGATTGATTAGGTAGCTATCGCCAAAGACGATCCCCACCCAGTGCATGTTGACATCGATAAAGAGACCAAAAAGAAAAACCAGCGGGATTTGCACAAGACTCACGGCTCGAAATCGGCTACGTAAGACAAGAATCTGAAATCCAACAAAGACGACATTCACGAAAAATGTCGCCACTCCAAGAGAAACGCCAAAGATTTCTCCTGAAACAAGAGGCAGAGCTGATACGGGTGTTGTTCCAACGCGAGCGCTAACGAGAGCGGCAATGCCAAGCGCCATCAAAAACATGCCAATAAGCAAAAGAATGATGCGCCGAAAAAGGTGATGCGTCATAAAAGAGAGCTTTTTGCCTTTTTTTGCTCAGAAGTTTCTTTTTCTCGGATTTCTTCCCACGCATCAAGAAGCATCCAATAAAAATGCAATCCCACGAGAGTGACCATATGAAACTCTTCTTCATTAGTCACCCAGGGAAAGGCGCGAGCTAGGCGAATCGTTCCGAATTGCCCGATTGCAGCAAAAGCTTTAACAATGGCCTCTTCATCTTCTTTTTTCTTCGGGTCAAAGTGAAGAAGTTCGCAAGCCTTTTCAAAGTTTTCGACACTTGCTAAGGCGCGACTGACATACATGGCGCAGTACTTACAACTCATCATTGCCCCTTTGGCGCAACGCGCGCCACATATAACGGAGCGAAAGGAACCGCTTGCGTAAGAGCAATCAAACCATCTTTAGCCAATTCAAGGATGGCTAAATAGTTGACGATGGCGTACTCAACGCCGCTTCCCTTTTCAAAGAGATCTTGGAATTCAACAAAAGCGCTTTCTCCTAGACGCCTTAAGATCTTTGTCATGAATTCGCGCACAGAAAGCTCTTGCCGAGAGATGCTGTGATTGCCTCGCAATTGCGCATTGGCAAGAACTTCTGCCCAAACTCGGGCGAGGTCTTCGGCACTCACATTGGGGAGCACCTTATTTTGTGTTTGTTCGATTAGAACAAAAGCTTTCCAGAAGTCCCTGCCGTTTCTTGGAATTGCATCGATTTCTCGTGCGGCAAGTTTCATCTTCTCGTATTCAAGGAGGCGCCTGGCTAATTCTGCTTGCGGGTCTTCGACCTCTTCGCCTTCATCGATACGTGTGACAGGCAATAAAAGGCGACTTTTAATCTGCATTAAGCACGCGGCCATCACGAGGTATTCGGCGGCAAGCTCTAAATTGGATTTCCGAATAAGCTCCACATAGCCCATGTACTGCTCGGTCACAAGCGCCATCGGCACATTCATCACATCAAACTTTTGCTTACGAATAAGATAAAGAAGGAGATCTAATGGCCCTTCGAAACTTTCAAGAAACACCTCCAAGGCATCGGGCGGAATATACAAACCGTCTGGAACCTTAAAAAGGGGCTCGCCATAAAGACGCGCCACCGCAACGCCATCGACAACGTCTGGCGTTGAATCCGAAGTGGCTTCGGAGAGGTTTTCTGTGAAATCGTCGTTATTTGCGCTCACGGATTACTTCTTTGCAGCAGAGACTTTCTTTTTTGGAGCTGGCTTTGGCGCAGGGCCCAACGCATTTAAGCGCTGCTTTGCCGTTTTCGCACTTTCTGTCCCATCGTACTTCTTAACGACATCGCTTAAGACATCTCGCGCCGTGTCGCGGTGTCCCAAGCGCTCTTCGGCTGCGGCCCAGGAAAGCATAGCTTCGGGAACGCGAGAGCTTTTCGGATAAAGCTTGACGAGTTTCTTTTGCGTAGCGGATGCAAGCGTTAACTTATTTTGAACGTAGTAAGCGCACCCTAACCAATAAAGCGTGTTAGCGATGTAACCGGATTTCGGGAAGTCTATCGCAAGAGATTCCAAAAGCTTTTGGCTATCTTCATAGGAGCCCTCAGCAAAAAGTTCAAGCGCCAAGTCATAACGACGCTTTTCTTCAGGAACGACGGTAAATGTCTCACCGTTTTCCCCTTTTTCTACATGAGACTCCATCGCGGCAAGACGCTTATCAAGGCTTGTGAAGAGGTCACGGGCCGAGCGCTGCGAGAGGCTAATCTGGTGCGTGAGCTTTTCGATTTTCCCTGTGAGCTCAGCATTTTGGCTACGAAGCTGTTCAATCTGCCCTGTGAGTTCGAGTTGTGCGTTTTGTGTGGCATTTAACTTTTCGCGCAAATCAAGAATTGCACGGCGTGCTTCATCATCAGAAAACGCTGATGCGACGCCACTAGCCATGAACAGAGTTGAACCAACCACAAGAGCCAAAGCGGCCCGTTTAAAGCCCTTCATTGCAGATGCCCCCAAAAGTCAATCTCAAATTATTTCGTAATCACAATATCCGCACGGCGGTTCTTCGCCCAAGCTTCTTCGTTTTCACCGTGCGCAATTGGGCGTTCACGACCAAAGCTCACAGCCTCTAAACGTCGAGCGGAAATCCCGCGGATTTGCATCAAGCTCTTAACGGCTTCGCTACGCTTTTGACCAAGTGCCAAGTTGTATTCACGGCTACCACGGCTATCGGTATTGCCTTCAATGCGGGCATTGAGGGCGGGATCTGCCATCATGGCACGTGTCTGACGATCGATTGTGCTGTAGTAGCGCGATTCGACCGTGTAGCTATCGAATGCAAAGTACACGCTCTTATCTTTGGCAAGAGCCTCTGGGCTAATCGATAAAGCCCCGTTGCGGCCTGAAGCCGTCTGTGTTGTTCCTTCTTTAGCCGATTCATCTAAGCTCACGCTCGAGCAACCAGCCAAAAGCATTGTTGCGGCAACTGCAGCCGCTAAGTAAGAGATCTTTTTCACTTCAATCTATCTCCACAACATAAAAAAGATTGCATCCGAATCTTACAGACCTACGAGATAAGCCGTTGTTACAAATTACTTCCTAAAAAACTTACTCTTCAATCAATGGACTCCACGTCGGCTCGCGAATGTCTCCCGTCGGACCCATGAGGCGCGTACTCGTTGTCCCATCAACACTTACGGTTGCAAGTACGCCACGGCGATTTTCTTCGCTTGCGTACACAATCATGCGACCGTTGGGAGAAAAGCACGGACTTTCATCCAAATCGGTTTTTGAAAGAATAAGTTCTTCGCCTGTCAGAAGATTCATACAGGCCACGCGATATCGGCTATCGATTCGCGTCACGTAGGCTAAATTCGTTCCTGTTGGGTCGAGCGCGGGACTTACCGCATACTCAGCATTAAAGGTCATACGGTTAGCTTCCCCGGTTTCGAGGTTTTGCCGATACACCTGAGGCGTTCCGCCCCTGTCGCTCGTAAAGTAAAGCGCTTTCCCATCAGGAGAAAACACGGGTTCCGTGTCAATGGCAAAAGAGCGTGTTAAGCGCCTGACGTTTGTTCCATCCGAATTAATAAGATAGATTTGCGTAAATCCATCGCGAGAAAGCGCCACAGCAATCGTTTTTCCATCGGGACTAAAGGCAGGAGCCGAATTGTTGCCTCGGAAATTCGCAACAAGACGCCTTTGACCCGTAGCGACCGTATGCACGTAAACCACGGGCTTATTTTCTTCAAAAGAAACGTACGCAAGTTGCTTACCGTCTGGCGACCACGCAGGAGAAATAATCGCCTCCGTGCTCTTTAGGGCGGCTTTGGGATTGGCGCCATCGCTATCTGCGACAATCAACTCATAGTGATTGGTTCCGTACTGCACCACATAGGCTAAGCGAGAAGCAAACATCGCACCATTGCCCGTTAACTTATCGTAGATACGGTCGGCAATGCGGTGCGCGCAAAGTCGCAACTGCGAACTTGCAACAACGAAACTTCCTTCGTCAAGAGCCTCGGACTCTTTTGCACAATCAAAAAGTCGATAACGCACATCAAAGCGTCCATCGACGGTTTGCACAATCGAGCCCGTAGCCATCACATTAGCTCCTAGCTCTTGCCAAACGTGTAGATTCGGGCGAAGGGCCTCTTCGAGTGTTGCCTCTTGCGAGGAATGAATCAGACGAAACGCTCCCGTTCTTTCTAAGTCCGAGCCGACAACCGAGAAAATATCAATCCCGGTTTCGGTCGATCCATTCATTGGCTGCAGGCCAATCGGCAAGCAATTGGCCCCAACACCCATGATTCGAATCTGCAACTGAGAAAACGCCCTTGGCGCAACCGAGAGAGTCCCTAAAGCAACCGTTCCCGCAATAAGACCTCTGCGGCTTACGCGATGAAGTTCTCGCATAAAAATCCCTTCAAATGTTTGTCCTAGTGTCTAAAGTGACGTTCTCCAGTAAAGACCATCACGATGCCGCGCTCGTCGGCAGCCGCGATGACCTCAGGGTCTCGAATCGAGCCACCCGGTTGAATCACAGCGGTTGCGCCGTGGTCAACCACAACATCAAGACCATCTCTAAATGGGAAGAACGCGTCACTTGCGACCGCACAGCCCTTTAACGAATGACCAAACTCTTCGGCCTTCATCGCAGCAATCTTCGCAGAATCCACGCGACTCATCTGCCCGGCACCAACGCCAAGCGTCATGCCACTTCTTGCGTAAACGATTGTGTTGGATTTCACAAAGCGCGCGATATTCCACGCAAACATCATGTCAGCGATTTGTTCGGAAGTCGGTTGCTTTTTGGTAACAACGCGAAGCGCGTCTTCTGAGCAAAGCTGGATATCGGGTGTCTGGACAAGCAGGCCCCCTCCAACGCGCTTAAATT
The DNA here is from genome assembly GCA_963652725.1 of Bacteroidaceae bacterium. Classification (GTDB taxonomy): domain Bacteria; phylum Pseudomonadota; class Gammaproteobacteria; order Burkholderiales; family Burkholderiaceae_F; genus Duodenibacillus. The sequence continues at coordinate 34,747 of CAVJUW010000003.1, forward strand.
CAAAGTCGTTGTGAGTGGCGCCATTAGCGACAACAAGAATCCGCAGGTTCTTCTTTTGCTCGAAAACAGCCAATGCTTCTTTCGTGTAAGAAGGAGCAATCACAACTTCTGCGAATTGGTGACCAATTTCGGCTGCTGTCTTATCGTCAACTTCGCGGTTAAAGGCGATGATGCCGCCGAAGGCGCTCTTCGGGTCGCACGCGAAGGCTTTCTTATAGGCCTCAAACACAGACATCGCAACCGCTGCGCCGCAAGGATTGGCGTGCTTCATGATGATGCAGGCAGGCGCTGTAAAGCTTCTTGCCGCTTCCCAAGCCGCGTCACTATCGGAGATGTTGTTATAGGAGAGCTCTTTACCCTGAAGCTGTGTGTAACCGGCTAAGAGGCCAGGAGCCACATTGTGTTCTTTATAGAAAGCTGCCTGCTGATGGGGATTTTCTCCATAGCGCATATCCTGAACTTTGACCCACTGACGGGTAAAGACATCGGGGAATTTCTTCGTGGGCTTCTTTTCATCGTCGAGGCTTGTTAAGAAATTCGAAATCGCCGCATCGTAGCGAGCCGTATGAGAAAAGACTTTCTTCGCAAGATCTAAGCGCGTTGCGGCACTGACTTCCCCGTTGGCTTTAATTTCATCGATGACGCGCTTGTAATCCTTAGGATCGACAACAACAGCGACGGATTCGTGATTTTTCGCAGCCGCTCGAATCATTGTCGGGCCGCCAATATCAATGTTTTCGATAGCAAGCTCAAATGTGCAATCGGGGCGAGCAATCGTTTGCTCAAACGGATAAAGATTCACGCAGACGATATCGATCGGATCGATCTTGTGCTCTTCAAGCGCTTTCATATGTTCTGGCACAGGGCGACGCGCCAAGATACCCGCATGAATATGCGGGTCGAGTGTTTTCACGCGACCGTCGAGCATTTCAGGAAAGCCCGTGTAGTCAGCTACTTCCTGGCAAGCAATCCCTTCTTTGGCTAAAAGCTTTGCCGTCCCACCAGTTGAAAGAATGTGGTAGCCCAAGTTCACGAGTTCGCGAGCGAAATCGGCAACGCCTGCCTTATCGGAAACGCTAATGAGTGCTTGTTTACGCATTTTTAAAAACCCCTCCTATCAGAGTCTCCCCAAAAACCCTGCTCACAGAGTTTCTTGTGAAGTGTATTTCGATTAATTCCCAAAACCTTTGCGGCCATTTTTTGGTTACCCTCAGTTTTTTCCATGGCCCAACGAAAGAGCGGTCGCTCCACAGCAGAGATAATCATACTGTGAATTGGTAAACCTTTAACACCATCCAAATCACGAATATAGCCCTCAACTCGCGAAATAATGAGTTCGGCGAGTTCGTCTTTTGTCTCGGGGACTTCTTTGGATTTTTCTAGGCTATCCATAGCGAGTCTTTCGTCAAAAAATCTTCTAACACTCGAGTGACACTTTCTGCATCATCGAGACCAAAAATTGTTTGTGCTGCTTCTTTCCCGCCAGTAAAGGCCGAGAGATACCACAGTGCATGCTTACGGAACATCCGCACAGCGTGCTTCGTCTGCCCAAACATTGCGCAGTGTTCTTTCCAATGGCTAAGAATCACTTTGCGCTTTTCATCTTGCGTGAATTCCTGAGAAGCTTTGCCTGCGATTGCATCAGAAATCTCGCGAAAAATCCACGGTGCACCAAGAGCTGCGCGACCGACCATCACGCCCGCAGCTCCAGTTTCTTTCATAACTCGGGTCGCTTTTTCTCCCGAGTCAATGTCGCCGTTTGCGATAACGGGGATTTTTAACTCTCTTACGACCTTGCCAATCATCGCGTAATCCACAGGGCCCGTAAAGCGTGCTTTCCTTGTCCTTGCGTGAACGGAAACAGCGGAAAATCCAATTTCTTCAGCTGCCTTCGCTAGCTCAAGCACGGTTTTGTGTTCTTCATCCCAGCCTGTTCGCATCTTCACAGTCACTGCTACTGTCGTAGCCGCTTTCACCGCTTCTAGGATGCGAGTGGCGAGTTTCACATCTCCCATGAGTGCTGAACCGCACGCTTTACCGCAAACCACGCGCGCCGGGCACCCAAAATTCACATCAACAATCTTTGCCCCAGAGTTTTGCGCATAAAAGGCCGCATCGGCCATTTGAGCTGGATCTGCCCCAAGAATCTGAATAACAGGAATCGATTCGGCCGCCGAAACCGTAAAGCGACTCTTTGTCTTTTCCGTTTTCCGAAGCTCAGGGTTACTTGCAACCATTTCTCCGAATGCAAGCCCTGCTCCACAATCCAAACACACCTTCCGAAATACCGCGTCAGTCACCCCTGCCATCGGGGCAAGGACGACTGGATTTTCGATGCGATACGCTCCGATTTGCATGTATGGAAAATGGGGAATTTTTCTCTGAGACTTTTGGCCGTTATTCTACCCTAGTTGCCTAAAAATCGGGCACGTATTTTTGTGCCAAAACTATGTAGGGGCAAAAAGTGAGAAAGCGAGAATTTTCGTTATTTTTCAATTGTTTGTCTAGGAACAAAAGAGAGCCTTGCGATCTATCGTTTAGCTCGACACAGTCATACGCACCCCTAAAGCACGCATCACTTTGACAATAGTTGCGAACTCAGGGTTACCATTCCCAGACAAGGAGCGATAAAGGCTCTCACGAGATAATCCCGTTTCCTTGGCAAGTTGAGTCATCCCGCGAGCCTTCGCGATATCGCCGAGAGTTGCGGCAATCAAACTTCCATCTCCAGGATCTTCCTCAAAAGCAGCCTCCAACGCTAATTGGAAATCCTTTTTTGTCTTGAGATAGTCTAACGGGTCAAAGTTCTTCAACTTTATTTTTCATCTCCTCAAACAATTGCTTCGCCAGCCATTTGGCTTTATCGATGTCCTTTTGTTGATTTTCCTTCCCACCACCACAAAGCAAAAACGTCAGTGGTTTGAATAACATATTTGGCGGACTCCATAAACAAGCACACCTCTTATCGGAAATTTATTGTAGCCCATAGGCTACACAAAAGCATCTTTTTTCATATGCGCACGCTCTAGAAACACTTACTCGAGTGCAGAAAGTCTCGTTTCCTTGAACATACCTAAAAACTTATTTGAACACCCTTCTCCATAAGACGGCTATCGAATCGGCACAAGTCCTTTAAATTGCACATCAGCACCCTCACCACGAATTAAGCGTGGTTCGCCCGGAGTGATAGAAAGAAATCCAACTTGCGCTAAATATCCCTGATAGCCCCTGCGCTTCATCTGCCAATTGAGTTCCTCAAGTTCTTCTGGAAACTCGGGTTTAGGCTCGGGAATCCGATACGGTAAGACAAGCGCCCATTCTCTTAGCTCGCGTGAGCGAGAAAACCACATTGACGGATAAACATCAGGGTTTCTGCTTGAAGAAAGAATCTCGTAGCCTTTCTTTTGAAGGTCTTCGCGCACAAACTGACAGGCAAAATCAAAAAGCTCCCACCTGCCAATCTCGATTCTTTCATCGGTTACAAGATCAGGGGGCACAACAAAACGGCCCGTTTGAATATCCTGTAGGCCCCAGCCTGGGTACTTCGGACGCCACCCTCTAAGCGGGCTATACCGCATCAGAATTCGGCAGGCCCGTGCGCCCCAGCCTGTGGCAATTGAGATAAGGCCATCCTCGGAACCAGGAATCTCGAGCCTTCTAGCTTCGTCTTCGATGCGGATAAAGTACGCCTGATTTCCGTAAAAGAACGAGAAATGCTCTAGAAACGGCGGATAAGGATCGGCTTTAATCCAACGCAGCGCGGCTCCTCCTTGCGTTTGGATATGTTGACCAACGGCATTCCAACACTCCAAAAAAGCTCTTGACGGCAGGTTGTTGTTAACGCGATACATAGCTCTTCCTTTATGAAAATGGCTAAGAATTCTTTTTTCTTCAGAGTATATGAGGGAGCACCTCCCACCGTACCCCTTTTGTGAAGGTATTGTGACTTTGGTTGAAAGTGAAACGTTTTTCTCGGCGATTGATCCTGCGAAAAAAGAGCCTTGCTTGAGGCTTTGATTCAGGGCCTTGCGTAAAACGAGGTTTCCTAAGAAAAAATCCTCAAAAATAAGGCGTTCTCTTCTTCGCTACTCCTGTAAAATCACAAAATCAAAGGCCTTTTTCTATTGCAAAAAACCAAAGGAGCTCATTGTGAAAAAGATTCTCGTCTCCATCGATAACAGCAAATACGCTGAAAACGTTTTGGACTTCTTGATTCGCATTGCCGAAACCGCTGAGGTTAAGCCCGAAGTCACACTCTTTACGGTCATTGAACCGACACTTCCAGCAGAAGTGATGGGTCGACTCGGCGAAGCTGGCATCGAACGCTTTAAGACATTAGCAGAAGACATCCTTAACCCAGCTATGGACAAGCTCACGAAAGCTGGCGTTGCTGCGAAGGCTGAATGGGAACTCGGAATGCCAGCCGAAAAGATTTCCGCCAAAGCCCGTGAGATTGAACCCTCGTACATTTTGATGGGCTCTCGTGGCTTAACAGGTCTTGAAAGCCTCTTCTTTGGTTCTGTGACAGTTGGCGTTCTCTCCCGTACAAAGACCCCGATGTTGATTGTCCGTGGTCCGGTGAAGGCCACTGGGGAAGTCCGCAAGATTGGTGTCGCTGTTGACGGTTCCGAACGCTCCAATCAGGTTTTGGAATTCCTCATCGCCAACAAGGCACTGTTACCCGCCAAGTGCGAGTACCACGCCATTTACGTCAGCAAGAGCGCCGACGACTACATGTTCGGTGCTTTAGGCGCTGCGACATTGGCTGCCTCTGGTCGTTCAGCGGGACTCGCCCAGGTTGCACTCTTAAATGAAGCGAGTGGCAAAGAACTTGAAAAGCAGTCCACAGACAATGTGATGACACCATTGCGTGGCCTCTTTGAAAAGCTTGGCAACGTAAAAGAAGTCGCCCTGCAAGGTAAGGCAGGAGACAAGATTGCTCAGTACGCTGAAAAAGAGAATTTGGATCTTCTTGTTATGGGTAGCCACGGTCGCTCAAACCTCGAAGCCGCCTTCGCGGGTTCCGTTGTGATGCGTGTTGCGGCCCAGGGTACAGTTCCGCTTTTCATCATTCGCTAACGATAGCTTTTAAGGAGAGTTTTAAAAAACTCTCCTTACTCGACAGTTTCAGACGAGCACTTTTCCAAAGTGAGAGTGCTCGTTTTCTTTTTAAAGGTCTCTAAGCGAGTCTGAAACGCTTACTTCCAATACGCCTACCTCGTGCCAGGCTGTTTTCGCGTCAGCAAGACTTGCACCCACATCAATAGCGCGACTTGCATCAAGCACTACATGCGACTTAAAGCCAAAAGCGGCCGCATCAAGCGCCGTCCAAGAAACACAAAAATCCAAAGCCAAACCGCAGACCCAAACAGAGTCCACGCCGAGCTCACGAAGGTAGCCTGCGAGTCCCGTTTTTGTCACGCGATCGGCTTCCATAAACCCGGAGTAACTATCGCAAAGGCTATGCGTTCCCTTTCGAACAATCGCGTTGGCGTAATTGACCTGTAACGCATCACTAAATTGCGCGCCTTCTGTTCCCGCTACACAATGGGCTGGCCAAAGAAGCTGTGTGCCGTAAGAGGTAGCGACGCTATCGCCAACTTTTGCGCCAGCGTGATTTTTCGCAAAGCTCACGTGATTTTCTGGATGCCAATCGGCTGTGCAAACGACAATGTGTCCTAAATCATGAAAGGCTTTCATTAAGCGATTGACGGGCTCGATGACAGCGTCTCCTCCTGTTACGGGAAGTGCGCCTCCTGGCAAAAAGTCATTTTGTATATCGACGACAAGTAAGGCTTTCATAGTGCACCTTTGTTAAGTTCCTCTCGTGTTTCTTCCCACAATTGAGAAATCGCCTCTTTTGTTGATTTAGGCGCGAGGCCTGGAACACTTGTCCCACACGAAAGATCAGCGTACTCGATTGTGCGAGTCTCTTTGGCTAATTCAAAAATCGGTCTCATGCATTCGAGCTGAGCAGGATACTCAATTGCCTTAACGTGAGCTTCATCTAACGCTCGGATGAGTTCCGTGGGAATCGCTCTTGTTAAGCGACCAGAAATCAGTCGCGTAAAGCGTGCTGTTGTGTCGCTCGCGAATTCCAAGGCCTCTTCATACATTTCATGCATAGCGCACTCTTTCGTACGAAGTAGATAGGTCCCCACTTGCAAAGCGCTTGCTCCCAATAGCAAAGCTGCTGCCCCTTGAGCACCTGAAGCAATGCCACCAGAGGCAATCACGGGTAAAGCAGTTGAACGAGCCGCTGGCCCCACTAGGCTCATAAGAGAAATGAGGGCCTTATCCGTATCTTCAAATGAAAGACGTGGGCCACCAGCTTCTGCGCCCTGCACTACAACAGCATCCACGCCTGCTGCTCTTTGCACTTTCGCCTCACGTAGTGTTGTTGCCGCCCCAATTAAAAGAGGTTTCTTTCCCGTTTCCTTTGCGCGACTTTCGAGTTTCTCAACGTAAATCTCTCTTAGGCCCCCGAAAGAAACCTGAATGGCAGCAACATCACTTTTGAGAACTGCGTCAAACTGCGCATCAAAATGAGGTAGATTTTTTCTTCTCTCAAGATGATTTTCTTCCCTCAGAAGACTTAGTGCTTCTAAAAGCGCCTCAGAACCTGCCTCGTTACGCTTTACCGGGATTCGCAAATTCACAGCAAAAGGCTTTTTCGTTAACGCTCGAAGCTCTTTAATGGCCTTAGTAATCTCGTCGGCCTCTAGGAAATCGAGTGGTAAAACACCTAAGCCCCCAGATTCGCTGACAGCGGCAACCATCTCCGTCGTTACAACGCCACTCATCGGAGCATTAAGAATCGGCTTCTCAACTCCAAAAAGATCTGTGAATTTCTTTATGCGTTCTCGAATGCTATTCATTCTTTCTTACTCGCTAAAAGAGCTTTCAATGCTGCTGACGCGACTGTCATTCCCATTGTCGCTGTAACAGGCATTACCGTACCAAATACGCCGCCTTCTTTTTGCCGCATGGGTTCGGTTGAAAAGGCCGCTAAGACCCCAAAAGGTTTAGAGCGCTTCATAGACCCGGCGGGAAAGCCATGTTTTTTCCGTAATGTGTAGCGTAATTTCGATAAGAGGGGATCGTCGGTGACGTGCGCTAAATCGGCCAAATGAATTTGCGTTGGATCTAATCGTCCTCCGGCGCCGCCAGAAACAATCACAAAGTTTTTCTTACGCCGTGCCTCTAAAAGAATCGCAATCTTCGCATCAACATCATCGACGCATTCGAGAACAACAGCGCCCTCTGGGATGATGGCTGCCACATTCTCACTCGTGACTCTTTCGCAGAGCACTTCAATCACAGCCTCTGGATTAATCGCTTGAAGGCGTTCGGCAAGAACCTCGGCTTTTAATCTGTCGTAGTTACCTTCTAAGGCTTCTGATTGGCGATTGGTATTGCTTGCTGCAACCGTATCCATATCCACAAGCCGCAAGTGGCCGATGCCAGAGCGAGCCATTGCTTCCGCGGCCCAGGATCCTACGCCTCCAAGACCGACAATCACGGCCTTCGATTGCCGCAAGTGGTTTAGTACTTCCTTACCCAATAGGCGTGTTAAAACAACAAAACGTTCTTCGTATGTGAGCATTTTCTACACTTCCCAGCAAGCCCAACGGTGCACTTTCCTGTTTTCAATAAGTGCTTCGTATTCCGTGGGGTCTCCGACGTTACTCCAAAAGCCCCGATGCACTTCACCTGTGATTTTGTGACCCCAAAGCCAGGGGAAAAGTTTCGCACGTTCTTCTTTTAATCCGGCAAATATTCTTGGAGCCACAATCATGAGGCACCCATAGGTATAGGGACCGGCACCCGCAATAACGCGTCCGTCTGAGGCTAAATCCAAGTCTCCTCTTGTGTGATAGCTTGGATTGGCCACACAAATCAAATGTGCATCCATGCGGCCAGCAATCACATCGTCTTTTTTCGCTATGAGCTTTTTTAAATCAAAGTCGTGAGCGATATCTCCTGCAAGAACCAAAAAGGGCTCTTTACCATCGCTTAAAAGCGGCAAGGCTTTCACTATGCCCCCTAAGCTTTCTAGGGCGGATTCAGCAGTACTGCCCTCTTTACTCAGAGTGATATGAATCCCTTTTTTCTCATAAAAAGCAGGAACCGATTGGAATTTATCTGCTAAATGCGCGGTATTCATGACAACATCGGTGATGCCTGCTCGAAAACACGCTGCCAAATTCCAATCGCAAAGGCGCACATCGCCGATGGGTAAAAGGGGTTTTGGCGTTTTATCGGTTAAGGGTCTAAGCCGAACGCCGCGCCCTGCTGCAAGAATGAGAGCTTTCACAGGGCATCTCGCTTAAAAGGTTGTCGCTTCGAGGGTTTTCCCTTCTTCGAAGCGATCTAATAAGTAGTTCAAACTCTTTAACTCGTCGTAGCGATTGGCTGTGCGTCGCACGTATTCGATAAAGCGCGGGGTATCGGCTAAATACTTGGGCTTCCCATCGCGATAGTTAATACGCGCGAAAATTCCCAAGACTTTAAGGTGCCGCTGCAATCCCATCCATTCCACATCGCGCCAGAAAGCTCCGAAATCACTTGGAACGGCAATGCCAGATGCGCGAGCCTTTTCCCAATAACGAATCGTCTGGTCAATGACAAAATCCTCTGGCCACGAGATAAATGCATCGCGTAGCAAAGAGGCGATGTCGTAGCTTACGGGCCCGTAAAGCGCATCCTGAAAGTCGATAACGCCAGGAAGTTTTCCCGTAGAGACCATCAAGTTGCGTGGCATGAAATCGCGATGCACAAAGACTTTCGCTTCAGATAGGTTATTAGCCACAATGCGCGAGAAAACCTTCTCTAAATTCGCCTTTTCCTTTTCTGTCATCGTGTAGTGGCGGTGCCTTGCAACGTACCACTCGGGAAAAAGATTTAATTCGCGACGAAGAACCGCTTCATCATAAGGCGGTAGTACCCCTTCTTGGCTCGCTTTTTGCCAAGAAATAAGTTCTTCGATTGCTCCTTCAAAAAGGGTGGCGGCATTTTCTTTATCAAGAATGTCTAGATAGGTCTTTTTCCCCAAGTCGCTCATCAAAATAAAGCCACTTTCTTCGCTCACTTCAAAAAGCTCGGGAACATGAAGCCTGGCGTTTTGCATCAAAGCTTGTACTTTAAGGTACGAAGTAATCGGCTCACGTTCAGGAGGCGCATCCATCAAAATGAATGTGGCACCCGTTTCACTTTCAATGCGGAAATACCGCCGAAAGCTTGCATCGGCACTTGCAGGACGAAGTGTCTCTTTTTTTAAACCATATTTATTTGTGAAGGCATTAAGCCAGCAAAGCAATTCCTCAAGGCGCGCATCGAGCTCTTGCATTTTTTTCCTTCGTTTCTTTTCTTTGGGACTCCTTTTTCTTTCGGAAAGCTTGCCTTAGAGCCCCTATAATCACCATATTGCGTGTTGGCTCCCTCCTATGGGAAGGAGCAAACACATCTTGATTTGCGCAACTATACCGTGTTTATGTCAAGCTCGATTCGACCTTTTCGCCTTCTTACAACCGCTTCGGCTGTCATTGCTGCCTTAGCGGCTTTTCCCACATACGCACAAGAGTCCAAAGGAGTGCTTGCGCCTCCTGAGATCTCTCAGAAGATCACTAATATGACTCCTGAGGATATCCCTTGGGTTTCTTCTGAACGACTTGAAGCCAATAGCACGGGTGAAGAAGGCGACGCGTTACTTGCCTTTGCCGAAGAAATTAGCGGCTCGCCCGAAACTGAAATCGTTTTAAAGGGTGAGGCCGAACTTCGCCGTGCGGGATCAACCGTTAAAGCCGACCGCATCGTTTACAAACAATACGAGGATACGGCTCGTGCCATCGGTAACGCAGAAGTCTCGCGTTCTGGAATGACTTTCCGCTCGCCAGAAATTACCTACAAGATGGATTCGCAAAGTGGCGAAGCGAACGACGTTGAGTTCGAATATGCGCCAACCCGCCTCAGAGGCGAGGCCGCTTGCGTGCGCTTCCAATCGGGCGATACGACCGATATGGAAAATTCGATTATCACCACCTGCCGCAAAGGTGACGATAGTTGGTGGATTGAACTCGATAAGCTCACCATCGATGAATTCGACCAAACAGGTGTCGGTCGCAATGCCGTTTTAAAGATTAAAGGCGTTCCTGTTGCAGGAGTTCCTTGGTTTATGTTCCCTGCTGGCGGCAAGCGCCAAAGTGGACTACTCGCTCCCTCTTTATCGATTAGTAAGAACCGCGGTCTTGATATCGCCATTCCCTACTACTGGAACATCGCTCCCAATTACGACTACACCATTACGCCTCGCATTATGACGAACTCTGGCGTGATGCTTAGCAACGAGATGCGTCTTTTAACGAAAGACTTCTCCGCGGAACTCTATGGCGACTATATGCCACACGATAGTTCCGATGATGCGCCTGACTCCGCTCGTTGGGCCGTGTCGGGAAAACTTTCGGGTAAAACCGCAGGCATCGGTTATGGGATTGATTACACCAAAGTCTCTGACGATAACTACACATCGGACTTTGGTAATAGCTTGAAAGACAGTTCTGACTCAGTGTTAACACAGGACTTCTGGATTAATTTCTCCCGCAAATACATCAACGGCCAAATCAGTGTCCGCAAGAATCAAGCTTTGGATATCGACGGAAAGGTTACCGATAAGCCTTATGAAAAGGTCCCTGAAATAAAACTCTCGGGCTATGCAGCAAACGTCGCGGGTTTTGAACTGAGTACGAACCTTGAGGCCACACGCTTTAAACATCCAACGAAAGTTGAAGCTGACCGTTTTGTCTTCGATCAAGTCGTAAGCTACCCTTTGCAGGGCGCAAGCTGGTTTGTCACGCCTCGCGCTGAACTCATTAGCACGTGGTACAACCTCGATAAGTCGCTTACCACCAATGGTGACAAGCATCCAAACTACACCGTTCCAGTTCTTTCTTTGGATGCGGGTTTAACCTTTGAGAGAGAAACCACAGTTGGTGGACGCGGCACAACACAAACACTTGAACCGCGCGTCTTTTATACCTACGTCCCGCATAAGGACCAAAGCGAAATTCCTGTCTTTGATACGTCGTTATCTGACATGAATTTTGCGCAACTTTTCACGCAAAATGCTTGGTCAGGCTATGACCGCATTGATGAAGCCAATCACGTCACAACGGCTCTTACGACACGCTTTTTGGACGATGAAACAGGCGCCGAGTGGTTTAGAGCTGCCATCGGTCAACGCTTTTATTTGGACGACTATTATCAATATGGCACCGACAGACGACGCTACAGCATTGAAGATAACAAATCCGATTTCTTAGCAAGCGTTGGCGCCAAACTTTTTAGCGACATAACAATCACGGGGTTTGGCCAGTACAACTACGATAGGAAAGACTTAAATCGCGCCAGTTTCGGTATTCGTTGGCAACCTAAGCCCATGAGCGTTGTTGGTTTGTATTATCGCTACAACCACGTAAACAACCCGGAATCCGATCTTAACTTTAAGCAGATTGACCTTTCTGCCCAGTGGCCGATTTCAGGAAGACTTTACGGTTTAACACGCTTAAATTACTCGCTACTGAAAAAGCGTTGGGTCGAAGCTCTCGCAGGCTTTGAGTACGTTGCCGATTGCTGGACAGTGCGTCTCGTTGGTCAGCGCTACATCACAAGCGAAGATAAAAACGAAACGCGGTTTTTCGTGCAACTTGAACTGCACGGCTTAGGATCTGTGGGTTCGAGCCCGCTTGAAACACTCAGAGAAGGCATCCCTGGATACCAAGCGCAAAGAAGAACATTGGCACCAGGCCGTTTCGGAGCCTTTGACTACTATCAGTAAACCGCAACTCATTCTTTTAGAGAGTGTCGATAAAGCCGAGTTTTTTGGCTAACTCACACTCTCTTTTTTTTGAGTGGAGAACGCCCCAATCATTGCACGGAAAAAAAAGGCGGAACCACTACTTTCATTTTCGCGATTCCGATGCATCAAACATTTAGAGGCGTTTCTTACGCAACAGATTTTTTTGAACTTCCACTTTTCGACTTGAGTACTTTCTTTGCCGTATCAATAAAAGCTCGCGCTGCATGCGACAAGTATCGACCGCGTTTCCACGCAAGGGAAACTTTGTTTTCAGGTAGCGAATTTCCTAATGAATAAAGCGAGACGTTCTTCGCATAGCAATCCTGCGCAATCGTAGAGGGAATTAAAGCCCCTCCGACACCCGTGGAAATCAATGCTGGTACCGTAAGAATCGATTGCGTCACAAGTGCGACTGGCAGATTGACGTGATATTCCTCACAGAGCTGCAGGTAGTATTTCTGGAAAATCTGTCCGTACTGCATGATGATAAAAGGCGTGCCATCGAGAGCCGCAAAATCAATTCGAGGGAATTTTCCGTTCTTTTTCGTTGGATGCGCTTTCACATACGGGTGTTGCGCAGGAAGACCCACCAAAACTTTTTCAGAATAAATAGGAAGCGTTTCTAATGCCTGCGGCGCCATCGCTGTGATTACAAAGGCGCAATCGACTTTTCCTGTTGCTGCTAAATCTGCAATATGACTCGTTGTCCCTTCTTCGATCCTAACCATGATATCGGGATATTCGTTTTTAAAGGCACTGAGAATCGGATTCAAAATTGTTCCTGTTCGATAAGCGGTCGAGCCGATACGAATCTCACCTGTCTTAAATCCCCTTCGATCAGAAAAATATTGCCGACACTCGCGATCGATTCGTTCAATTTGCCGTTGCGATTCGAGTAGTTTTTCGCCTTCTGGTGTTAACTGCCACGGCGTTTGTGAGCGATCGAAAATCTCAATACCGTAATCATTTTCCACACGCTTGATGTATTGGCTTAATGCGGGTTGAGAAAGAAAGAGGCGACGCCCTGCAGCGGCAACGGAACCTGTTTCTATGATCGCTTCCAAATGCTTGAGTATCGTATTCATGGGATGCCTCGTACTTAATATTTTTGTTAATTATCTTCAACATAAATAATATTTGTCAAATAGGTAGCCCCTTCCTAAAATCTCTTTCGTTTTTTGAAGCTTCGCGAATCTTCTTGAAAATCAAGCTGATATTTAGCCTCAGTTCCTACGAAAAAAGAATTTTTATGTTTGACCTCATCATCCGAAATGGCCGCGTTGTTGATTACAAAAATCACATCAACACCGTGACCGACATTGCAATCAAAGACGGAAAAATCGTTCATGTTGGGCCAGCTAAAGAAAAAGCTCGCGAAGAAATCGACGCCACGGGATTACTTGTCGTCCCAGGAATTGTCGATAGCCACATGCATGCCTCCTCTTGGCTTGCGGGCCCTTTAAGCTTTCGCATGCTTGCCGCCGCTGGCGTTACCACAGCTATGGAAATGGCAGGCCCCTTAGAGTGCGTTAAACGCTACATGCGCGAAAACGGCACGGGCCTTAATGTGGCCTGTCTTGAATACCTAAGGGCAGGAGAAAATCTTCCTAACAACGACCCTTCTCTTTGCGATATTCGTCGTGTTGCAACTAACGCACTTAGCCGCGGCGCTTTTGGAATCAAGCTTTTGGGCGGTCACTACCCCATTACGCTTAAGGCAGAAGAGACGCTCCTTGAGTACGTGGCGCAAAACCATATCTGGTTAGCGATTCACGCAGGGTCTCTTGAGCACGGATCGAATATTGAAGGTATGCGTGAAGTCATTGAATTAGCCAATGGCACACCATTTCACCTCTGCCACATCAACGCTTATTGCCGAGGCGGCATCAAAGCCATAGAAGATGAAATCGCCGAGGCTGTTTCTTTACTTGAAGCGTATCCCGAGATTGATACGGAAAGTTATCTTTCTCCCATTAACGCTTGCGCAGGAAAATGCATCAATGGCATCCCTGAGAGCAATGTCACAAAAAATTGTCTTGCACTAAAGGGTTACAGCGCCACTGAAGAAGGACTGCGTGCTGCTCTGAAAGACGGCTTTGCTCGAGCTCATAAAACAGAAAACGGTCTAACAGAACTTGCCGAGGTTGATGAAAGCGTTTCTATTTGGGAGTCTCATAGTACTGATACCCCCATTAGTTTTTACGTAAACCCTTCTCTTTCTTGTTTTTATTTCGCGACAAAGAAAAGAAAGAATGGACACTATCTTGTCGACAGTTTCTGTACCGACGGCGGTGGAATTCCAAGAAACGTCATTATCCAAAATGGCTTATCCCTTGTGAGATTTGGCGCCATGACTTTAGAAGAGTTCGTCCTGAAATCAAGCTTTGCCGCCGCTCAGCTTATGGGACTAAAAACAAAAGGCCATTTTTCGGAAGGTGCTGATGCTGATATCACGATTATCGATTTCAACGAGCAAACTCCTATTCACTCCTTTGTCATGGGTCATCCCATCCTTCTTCATAAAAAGATTGTCGGCAAAGGAGGCACTCTTATTACAACAAAAGACGGCGAACAAGCCGCAAGAAACGCAGGCCTCGGAACCTATGTCGTCGATATGGACGAGATTTTTGAGTACCGAGCCAAGCGCTTTAATCGCTAAAACCACAAAAGGAACCCAACTATGCTTTATATCGGAATTGCCCTTGTCATTTTGACATTCTGGCTCATATATAAAAACTACGAGGCTCGCCTGGTTTTGTTTCTCTCAGGCGTTGTTATGACTTTAATCGGCGTTACCTTCGGAGGATCAAGTGTTGGTCTCTCGGATGCCGTTAATGCCTTCGTTAAGCAGTTTGTCAATGGCGGCCTCGTGCCAACATTTACTACCGTGATGGGCTTTGGCTACGTCATGAGTTATACAAAATGCGCTGACCATCTCGTTAACGCTCTCGTGCGCCCCTTATCGAAAGTGCCTTTGCTTGTTATCCCAGGCGCGGTCATCATCACATGGTTTCTCAATATCGTTTTACCGTCTGCGGTTGGAATTGCAGCCGCTGTTGGTGTCTTACTGATTCCGGCTTTAATCGCATTAAAGGTTCGCCCTGTTATGGCAGCTGCCGCCGTGTTTCTTGGCACATGGGGTTCTGTCGCAAGTCCTGGCCTGATGTTTAACCCACAGGTAGCTGACATTGCCTACAAAGCAGGCGAAATCCCGTCACCAGACGCAATGATTGTCATCATGGCCGAATTCATGCCTGCGCTTGCAGGAGCCATCGTCAGTGCCATCCTTCTTGCAATCCTTGCTGTCTTTATGAAAGAAGGCGTTGGAAGCCAGACTGAGGTCAATGCAACAGAAACTAGCGAGAAAGCCGAGGAATTAAAAATCAATTATTTCTATGCGCTTGTCCCGATTCTTCCGCTTTTCTTACTTGTCATTGCCTCCAAGCAAATCGGTTGGTTACCAAACAAAGTCTTTACCGTTCCCTGCTGCATGTTAATTGGCACAGGTGTCGGCCTTGTCATTGGCCTTATCAATCACTTAAAAGCCGGAGACATCTCTAAGAAATTCTGCCGCGGTTGCGGTGATGCCTTCTGCGATGTGGCCTGCCTTATTGCTGCCGCCGCTGTGTTTGCTTCTGGTATGAAGTCCATTGGTCTAACGGGAACTCTTGTCGATGCGATGAAGGGCTCTCAATCCATCGCTATGGCTTCCGCCGTTGTTGGCCCGTGGCTTATGGCTCTTGTTTGCGGATCGGGTAACGCGGCCGCTCTTGCCTTTAACGAAGTAATCACGCCGCATGCTGCTGATTTTGGTATGACTGTTGTGCAGCTCGGCGCTGTGGCTCAAGTCGCCGCGGGTCTCGGTCGCACGATTTCTCCTGTTGCAGGTGGCGTCATCGTGATTGCAAGTATCGCTGGCGTAAATCCGATGGATATTTGTAAGCGTACCTTCATTCCCGTTTGCGCAGCGCTCGCAGTCTTTACAGCAGGAATGTATTTGTTCTAACGAAATTCAAATCCCCCTCTAAGACATTCCCCGTTAGCGACAAAGCTAGCGGGGATTGTCTTTAAGAAATCTTGGAGAAATTAAAGAAGCGTTCTTTATTGCGCTTCTTCTTCAGGGCACACAATAAATGAGGAAAGAGGATTGCCGCACTCAGGGCAAACAAAAGCCTCTGGTAAGTCGTTAAAGGAAGTTCCTGGCGCAATATCCATTTCTTCGCATCCGACTTCGGGGTCGTAGACATACCAGCAGACCTTGCACTGCATCTTGGTCTTTGGGCCCACTCGACTGCGATTTAGTTGATCGAGCAATAAATCAATACGCCCAGCAGGAATCTCGTTTGTCATAGCGCTTAAAGCACTCCACGTGCCAAATCGCTTTCAAGCCACTCGATTAACTCATCGCACTCGTGCACAGTGTCTGCGAACTCATCGGGGCTCACAGGAACCTCGGGCGGCAAAAGCGTCACCACAAAACTATCCA
The DNA here is from genome assembly GCA_963652725.1 of Bacteroidaceae bacterium. Classification (GTDB taxonomy): domain Bacteria; phylum Pseudomonadota; class Gammaproteobacteria; order Burkholderiales; family Burkholderiaceae_F; genus Duodenibacillus. The sequence goes on from CAVJUW010000003.1 coordinate 51,087, forward strand.
AAAGCGTTTTGCCAGCTTTGTTTAAAAGTGTGCTTCTCCAAATGCCGCAATACTTTGTGCTTTGCATGCGGGCATTGGCAAATCCCGTAAGCCAAATTTCTGTCGTTCCAGAACCAAGATTTGACTTAAGCCACGCCATGTCCTCTTTTTCAATGGGCTGCCGTGTGAGTTCGACCATGTGCGGCGGATTAAAGTCGAGAACTTCTAAATTCGCCTCTTTTTGTGCAGCGGCTAACTCTTCGAGAATTGCAGGAGAAGAAAAAAGTCCTTCGGGCTTTTCTGTCGGAATTTCAAGAGAACGTTTTCCTTCTTTAATCGCTCCTAACACTTCGTTGGGGATAGAGGCTAAAACGAACTTTTGCTTTTCATTTTCTTGTACGCGCCAAAGTCCTGTGACCGAGGTTTCTTCAACACGAAGTGCACCATTATCTGCGGAGATTCTCACCTCTCCTGAGGCAAGAGTGGCGATAATAAAATCCAAATGCTTCGCATCAAAAGAATCAAAGGAAACCGTGAGTAATTCACCTAAAGCTTCAGTCTCAGAAAGCGTTGCAGCATTCTTAGCAGCGTCTCTTACTTTCTTTAAAAAAGAAAGCGTTTCTTTCGCTGCTGCATGTTCTGTTTCTTTATCTAGATTAACGTTTTCCCAACGTGAAGCCTCTGTAAATCCTTTACTCATCTTTCACTCACTTATCTTTTTTTAATCAGAACAACTCGATTCTTTTGTGGCGTTAACGAAGGTAACGCGCCTTGTAGGAGCCTTTTCCCTTAGAACGATTTCGCTTAATTCTGCGCAGTACGTATTCCAGTCTTTTAGGCCTTGAACGGCTCCGAGATACACATCATCTCGAAAGAGCGCCACAGCCGGTAGCCCCGTAATCCCATAGCGGCTTGCCATGGCGCGAGACTTCACAAATGGTGTAAAGATTGTTTTAACTAACGTCCCTGCGAAGGCCCTCTTTAATTCGGGCGCGATAACAGCAATATCGAGTGTGACGCGTTTAGCGTTGGGGTCTTCAGAAAAGATTGCCATCTTAAAGCCTTCGACTTTTAAGAAGGCATCCCACTTATCTTCCCCTAACCACTCAAAGCCTTCCTTTTCAAATAGGCGGCAAAAGACGGGGTGCTTTGCGGCATCGATTTGGCCGGCTTCACGCGTGATGTCATTGATCTTACCGACTGGCATGATTTTTCTTCTCTAATTCTTTTTTAAGGTGTTCGGGAAGCTGCCCGGGGTTTTCGATTAAGTCAGCAAATCCGGCTTCAATCGTCGATTCATTCGCCTCGCCGTCCATGGCATCGGCTAACACGCCTAAAGCAGCACGAATCTTTTCTGCCTCTTGAGCGCCGAGAAGTCTAACGGCATTTCCTCGGAAATAAAGAATCGTGTCTCCGACTTGCGCCTCGGGTGTTAAAGACAAATCCACCGTAAGACGTCGCCCGGCGTGTTCAATCACACCCACAGGGCCCGTTGCAGACTCTTTTCTTTCTAAAACGACTTCAGGAGTGGCAATACACATTTCTTTTTACTCCTTTTTAGGCATGAAGCGAATATCGCCTTCGCGAGGCGCCTCTTCTTCGCTCGGGCGTCCACTTTCGTAGGCCGTAACCGACAACGCATCCATTGTAAGTGGCGTTGCCTTCTCGCCTGCTTCTCGTTTTTCTACAGGCAATCCCCAGCGCTTCAATTCTTCGGCCGCTAATTGCACCGCCTCATCAACGCGTGCCCTCACTACGTCGGTAAGACTTCCGCCATAGTCTTCTAATTCATTGGGCTGTACGCCGATTACAGTGATTGCTTCAGGTTCGTAACCCATCAATGTGGCTTTCGCGAGCACATCGTTCATCCCTGTCTGATGCGCTGACAATTTTGTGCTTGACCACAAGCGAATCTCATCGTCACGCAGCACGCGAAGCGTCCCAGGAGCGGCCTTTAACTCAGCGCAATCGAGAATTAAAAGGCGCTTGGCGTCCATCACGGAATTGATAAGATAGGCTCCTAACGTGCCGCCATCTAAAACTTCTACGTCACTTCGATCGCCATAGGCCTCATGAAAGGCTTCAACGGCTCTGACGCCAAAACCTTCATCTGCCCAAAGGATATTTCCTAAACCTAATACCAAAGCTTCATGCATCGCTTTTTGCCCCTTTTTTCTCGTGGCGTAAGAATTCTTTAGCCCTTTATTCAAAACTCCCGAAATCCGTTACCGGCTCTCGGGAGTTTTTCTTGTACTTCTAGGGTCTAATCCAACTCGTCTTACTCTTCGTGAGCGGTTTCTTTAAACATTCTCAAGCCGCTACCCATCGAAGAAAGTGTCGTGACTCCACCCATGACGTCTTCACGAATGGCCATGTAGCAGTGCGCCACACAGAACATTAAGAACACATAGGTCATCACGTGGTGCAATGTACGAACACACTGCGCATCTCCTAAGAGATCAAAGACCCAGCCGAAAAAGAACATCCAGCCTGTATCCCAACCCCAGGCTTGAGCATAAAGCGCAAAGCCTGTGATGATGACAACAATGCTACCGAGCACAAACATCGAGAACATCGCCAATTGTGCCAAGGGGTTGTGACCAGCGTATTCGGGGGGCTCTTTGACTAAAAAGAGATAGTAACCAGCCTGAATAAAGACTCGCTTCCACCACTTCAAACTATAGAAGGGCGGGAAGAAAATCATTCTTGCATAGCGGTTACCCGGGATGAGCCAATACACACGCCCGATAAAGAGCGCTGTAAAGACCATACCAGCAATGTAATGGATCAAACGAACATAACCGAATCCATAAACAGACCACGTATCTAGGCTTCCGAACGTAATCGGATCGCCAATTAAGAGACCCGTTCCGATCAGAATCACCATAGAGATGGCCATCAGCCAGTGCCATAGACGAACGGGAACTTCCCAAACGTAAATGGACTTAAATGGTCGGCCGTCGCTTTTAATTTCGAATGTGACGGGATCGATAACCATAACGATTTCCTCCCAAAGCTCTAGCGAACCTTAACGCTGCAGAGTTCCTCTCCTTCAGGATCGAACACATGCGATGCGCACGCTAAGCACGGATCGAAACTGTGGATCGTACGAATAATTTCGAGCGGGCGCTTCGGATCGGCCATCGGGGTACCGATTAAGCTTGTCTCAAACGCACTCTTTTGTCCTTCGTTCGAGCGCGGCGAAGCGTTCCACGTTGTCGGAACCACAGCCTGCCAATTCGTCAAGCGTGTATTTTCAATGCAGCACCAGTGACCTAATGCACCACGAGGAGCTTCGCAGAAGCCAACACCCTTGCAGGACTTGGGCCATGTATGCGGATCCCAGAGTTCCATATTCGCGGCGGTTTCGTCGCCAGAGCGGATGTTATCAACGAGGTCATTGACGTACTGAACCATCTTATGCGCACTCCACTGGCACTCAAGAGCGCGAGCCGCATGGCGACCCAATGTTGAGTAGACAGCTTCGAGCGGAAGATTGAGTTCCTTTAAGAGATCAAGCGCAGGTTCCTTAAAGTGCTTCACATCCTTAGCAATCGAGACGATCAAGCGAGCCAGTGGGCCGACTTCCATCATATGGCCTCTCCAGCGTGGGCTCTTAACCCAAGAGTACTTGCCTTCGGAGCCAATCCAACTAAATTTCGTCTTTGTGCCCTCTGAGCCCTTCGGAAGCTCATAGGCCTGTTCTGTGATGCCATCCCACGGATGCAGCCCCGTCTTTCCAGCCGGATACTTGTACCAGGAGTGATCGACGAATTCTTGGACCTGGTTGGGATCGCGAAGGTCAACAGGATGCACGTCGCTTAATTTGCCATCGATGATGGCGCCAGCGGGCATCTGTAAGCTCTTATCGGACCAGTCGTTAGCGACTTCGGGGAAGTCACCGTAGCAAAGAACGTTCTTGCTGACTAAGCCGCCGCCATACTTAAACCACTCAGGATAGAAGGAAGCGATAGCCTTAATATCTGGCAAGTACACATTTTCAACGAATTCAACGGACTGCTGAGCGATATCGCGCATGTAGTTCATCGTCACTTCGTTGATCATCGTGCCAGCAGCACCAGAGCCGTGCATGTTAATCGGGCAAGCCACGCCGCCGACAAGATAGTTCGGGTGCGGGTTCTTACCACCTAAAATCGTGTGAATCTTGATGATTTCACGCTGGAAGTCAAGAGCTTCCAAATAGTGCGCTGTGGCCAAAAGGTTCACGGCGCTCGGTAACTTCATCGCAGGATGACCCCAATAGCCATTAGCGAAAATGCCCAACTGGCCACTGGCGACAAACTTCTTTAAGCGATTTTGCACATCGCGGAAATAGCCCGGGCTCGCAAGCGGATGATGCGGGCTAATCTTTTGCTGCAATGCAGCCACTTCACGGGGATCGGCGTTTAAGCCATCGACCACATCAACCCAGTCCAAAGCCGAGAGTTGATAGAAGTGCACAATATGGTCTTGCGTATAAAGCGTTGCATTCATCAAGTTGCGGATGATGTTGGCGTTCTTCGGAATCTTGATTCCGATTGCGTCTTCAACAGCACGAACAGCTGCCAAAGCGTGAATGCCTGTGCAAACGCCGCAAATACGTTCAACGAAAGCCCACGCATCGCGCGGATCGCGGCCTTTCAAAATCACTTCTAAGCCACGCCACATCGTGCCTGTGCTTGTTGCATCGGCAATGACGTTATTTTTATCCAAAGTCGCCTGAACGCGCAGATGACCTTCAATTCGTGTTACAGGGTCCACAACAACCCGACGTTCTGTCGCTGCCATTGCTTAGTCCTCCTTGCCGATAGCGCGGTTATTCTTCTTCGCGCGAACTTGCGCGACAGCACTCAATGCGGCATGCGCAACAGCCGCAGCGCCCATAAGTCCAATCGTGGCTAAACCGACCTTGTCGGCTGTGGCCTCAATTCCACCCAAACCTGGCGGCAGAATCGTTGTCTCATGCGAGTAGAAAGAACCCTTATCGAAGAAGTTCGGTTCTGAGCATCCGATGCAACCGTGGCCCGACTTAACCGGCCAAGAAAGCCCTTCGTTCCACTCGATTGACGAGCAGGCGTTGTAAGAGGTTGGCCCCTTGCAGCCGACTTTGTATAAGCAGTAGCCGAGTTTCGCGGCTTCGTCATCGAACTTCTCAACAAACTGACCGGCATCAAAGTGAGCGCGGCGATAGCACTTATCGTGAATACGCTGACCGTAGAACATCTTCGGACGTCCAAGACGATCTAATGGCGGGATGCGGTCGTATGTGAGGATGTATGTGACAACGGCGGTCATCACTTCAGGAATCGGTGGGCAGCCAGGAACAAGCACGATGGGCTTATTCAAAATCACATCGGTAATAGGAACCGATTTGGAAGGATTCGGTTTAGCAGCCTGCACGCAACCCCAAGCCGCGCACGAACCCCAACCGATAACGGCCTTGGCGTGAGCGCACACGTGCTTAATCTTCTCAAGGAAGGTTTCCCCGCCTGGGATGCAGTTAATACCATCGTCATTTAATGGGACGTTACCTTCGACAGCGACGATGTAATTGTCTTTATATTTTTCCATCGTCTCGGCAAGAGCCGCTTCTGCCTGCTCGCCTGCGGCGGCCATAATCGTATCGTCATAATCCAATGAAATCATGGACAAAACGAGGTCTTTGGCCACAGGGTGATAGGAACGAATGAATGATTCCGTGCAGCATGTGCACTCTAAACCGTGAAGCCAAATGACAGGCATTCTGGGCTTGGTCTGCACCGCATGAGCGATGTCTTTAGCACCAGCGCTACCCAATCCAAGGCTTGCGGCTGTGAGCGAGCAAAATTGCAAAAAGCTGCGACGACTTATCCCCTGACGGCGCAGGGCTTGATATTGCGTCTCTTGCATGAGGGACTCCTTGCTTGTAAAACCAATAAGATAGCCGCACCTTCTCGCTACCTGAATACCAGATAGCAAGAAAAAATAAAATGATGCGTTCTTAGTCGTTCATTTTAATCAGAAATTTCCGTTTTACCTCAGTCAAAAGGAGTAGCGCCTATACGCAATTTGAAAGTTGAAAAATCGTGCTAACCCACTCTAGATAAAGGCGTTTTTTCCAAAAGATGCCATCTCAAAAGAAATACTGACTTTCCTTTGCGCTTTCCTCTATAGTTCGCAGAGACAAATGCGACTATTTTTGCGCTCTGTAAGGAAAGCCATGCTACGCATTCACACCGAAACACCAGCTCAATTTTTTGCCGACGGGTTTACGCACATTGCGAAAACACGGATGGCAGGGTTGCCGATTTGCCGAACTGACATTACGGTTGAGGCTCTGGAATTTCAGAAATTCGGCAAGCACTGGTTAGGCGTTGTTGTAACGCCTTGGTCGATTTTGGTCATCTTGGCCTGTGGAGACAAAGAGAGTTGGCCAGCAACGCCAGCGGGCGTTGTTCGGGATATCACGCTTCCTGCGGGAGACTTTAGTTTTCTCGGAATCGATGACCCTGAGCTAGGCGAATATCTGGCCTGTAGCCTGATGAGCCCATTAGACAAGATTCCCGATCAGCCATCGGCGAAGGCTGTAGCGATCAGTGCGTTACGCTTGATGCTACGAAGCGACCTACCTAAGCCCGTTGAAGAGCCAGGAACCCCATTAACTAAGCGCATCGTCCCGATTCGCTCCGAAAGTGCCCCTGCAGAAAAAACGCCCCTAGGAGAGGCTCTTGAAGAGGCAGAAGAGAAGACAACCCAAAGCCGTCGCGCCTTCTTTACGAGGTATTGGAAGTGAGCCAGAGCGAAACCCAAATCACATTAACTCTTTCGGAAAAAGGCGCCACGCTTAAAAATGAGCGAAACGCCCATTTCCCTCAGATGCTTCGCAACCGCGATGCCTCAGAGATTATTAATCTCATGGGCTCGGTCTATGCGCTTTGCCCAGCCGCGCACATCAGTGCCTTTTCTGGTGCCTTTGAAAGTGCCCAATCCTCTCTTGCCACAGAAAGCATTGCCCTTCTAGCAAGACTCGAAGCCATTATTGAAACCGTGCGGTTTTTCTCGATGGATTTAAGAAAGATTTTGGGGCTAGGGGCCGCAGACAAAACCTTAATTGCTGAGCTCGCTAAAGTTAGAGCCCGCCTTTCTGCAAGCCTTCTTGGGCAAACCGACACGGCGCTGATGAATGACACAACCGCTCTTGCTTGCCACTGGTTAACAAGCGAGAAAGATTTTTTTGCCACTCTTTCTGATAGAGCGCGCGAAGTCGAGCAATATACCTTTAGTTCAGAAGCATTGTTAGAGGCCTCCGAACTCTCTGACCCGCATGCCTTAGGCGCTTTGGCGCTAACACTGAAAGACTGCCCGCCTTTTGCCCTCGCTCCTCGCTTAGGACGAGCGCGCGTTTTAGGCGCGATTGCCCGAGGCCCAAAGCGCGCCAAAAAGAGCCTTATTACCATCGAAGAAGTCTTTAAGGCGCGTATTTCTGAAATTGAGGCCTTTGTTGGAGGAAAAGCCACCACGATTGGAAGCCTTCACACGGTCCCACTAGGAACTCATGAGGCAGCCTCCTATGTTGAAACCGCACGTGGCCTCCTACTTTACTTTGTACATCGCAACAGAAATAGCCCGACCTGGATCGAATGGATTGCCCCCACAGAATGGGTCTTTCAGGAAAGAAGCGTCTTAACCGATTTAGCGCATGAAGCGTTTCTCTCGGGAGCGACGAATGCGCAGATTGCTTTAATCGCCGCGGCATTTGATGCCTGTGCCGATGTCACGATTGCCCGCGAGGTGCCCAATGCATGAGGTTTCGATTGCCGAAGGGATTGCTGAAGTCGTTGAAAAAACTGCAGCAAAAAACGCAATTAAAGCGATTTCTTCTGTGCGCGTAGCTATCGGTGAATTAGCAGGCGTTGATTGTGAGGCTTTGCTTTTTGCTTGGACCTCTGTTTCTGAAACCGACCTTTTACGCGGTGCAAAGCTTGAAATTGAACGTATCGAAGGCATCGCCTGGTGCACCGATTGCGAAAAAAATGTCCCCTTAAAGCGATACGGAAACGCGTGTCCCTTGTGCGGGGGCTATCACTTACTTGCAACGGCAGGAACCGAAATGCGAGTCATTGACTTTGTCCCTGCCTCTCAATGAATTTTTAAAGATTAGAAATAGGAGTTTTTATCATGTGTCTTACTTGCGGCTGCGGCCATACGCACGAACATTCGCACGATCACGACCATGACCATCACCATCACGAACATGATCATTCGCATGATGAAAATGCGATTCGTGTGGAAGAGGATATTCTTTCGAGAAATAACGCAATCGCCGCGAAAAACCGTGCGCTTTTTGCCGCGAAAAAGATTCTTGCGTTGAACTTTGTCTCTAGCCCTGGTTCTGGGAAAACTGAACTCCTTGCTGCCACGGTGCGCGCCGTCAAAGGCGAGTATCCGATTTTTGTGATCGAAGGCGATCAGCAAACGGAAAACGATGCCGACCGCATTCGCGCTACAGGCGCACCTGCTTTCCAAATTAATACAGGAAAAGGCTGCCACTTGGATGCGGCAATGGTCGAACATGCCCTAATGCATCTTGAGCCCACAAATGAAAGTGTGCTTTTTATCGAAAACGTCGGAAACCTCGTGTGTCCCGCAGAATTCGACTTGGGTGAAGCGCATAAGGTCGCGATTCTTTCTGTCACAGAAGGCGAAGATAAGCCCTTAAAGTACCCAGATATGTTCCGTGCCTCAGATGTGCTTTTAATCAATAAGGTCGATCTTTTGCCTTACGTTCGCTTTGATATTGAAAAGTGCGAAGAGTACGCAAGGCGCGTCAATCCGAAAATTCGCATCATTCGCACGAGTGCGACAACGGGCGAGGGCCTTGAAACGTGGTTAAAGTGGCTCACTGTTGAAAGAGCCCTTGCTGCTTTATAAAAAGCATGGCAAAAATCGCTTACTACTTGCGTGTTACGGGCCTCGTGCAAGGCGTCGGCTTTCGGCCAACCGTCTTTCGTGTGGCCCAAGACCTGCGACTAGCTGGCGAAGTCTTTAACGATGCCGCAGGCGTCGGTATCGTCATTGAAGGCGAAAAAGAGTCTGTTGAATCTTTCGAGGCCGCATTGCGAGAAAATGCCCCTCCCCTTTCTCGCATCGATTCGATTACGACAAAAGTGATTGAACCGACGGGGACTACGGCATTTCTTATTACGCCAAGTCGCGCAGGAGCGGTGAAAACAGCCATTACTCCTGATGCAGCGACATGCAAAGCGTGTTTAGCGGATATGTTTGACGTGAATAACCGCCGCTATCGCTACCCCTTTACCAATTGCACACACTGCGGACCGCGCTACACGATCACGAAGGCTCTTCCCTACGATAGGCCTCAGACGTCGATGGCTCTCTTTCCGATGTGTAAAGCGTGTCTAACAGAATACAAAGACCCCCTTGACAGGCGTTTTCATGCGCAACCGAATGCATGCCCTGCCTGCGGGCCGCATCTCACGCTCTTAAATGAAAAGCGCGAAGTGATTCAGGGAGATGCTATCGCCAATGCGGTTACCGCTTTAAAGGCCGGAAAAATCGTTGCTATTAAGGGTTTAGGAGGATTTCATCTAGCCTGCGACGCGCAAAATGCAAACGCGGTTTATCGCCTGCGTGAACGGAAAAAACGCGATGAAAAACCGTTTGCCTTGATGTTTGCTAACACAAAGAGCGCAGAAAAATTTGTTTTCATCTCCCAAGAAGAAAAAAAGCTCTTAGAAGGAACCGAGCATCCGATTGTTCTTTTAACAAAAAGGCCAAATGTCGCGCTCTCTGGCGTAGCTGATCTTCTCTCAGAAATCGGTGTGATGCTTCCTTACACACCGGTGCACTGGCTTATTTTCCACGAGTTTGCAAATCGTCCAGACGGGATTTCTTGGATAGAAAAGTTAAATCTTGATGTAGCCCTCGTGATGACATCGGCTAACCCAAGTGGCGAGCCTCTTGTCACCGATAACGAAGAAGCCTTTAGGCGTTTGTCGGGGATTGCCGATTTCTTTTTAATTCACAATCGCGATATCGTCGTGGGGTGCGACGACTCGGTGATTCGCCCGATGACTGAAGGCTTTAGTTTTATTCGTAGAGCCCGTGGCTACACACCACGCTCGGTAAAGCTCGTAAAAGAAATCGCACCGACCTTGGCAACAGGACCCTATCTCAAAAACACAGCTGCAGTAAGCCGCGGCAATGAAGCCTTCTTAACGCAGCACATCGGAAACCTCACAAATCGCGCAACGCAAACGGCATTAACAGATGCCATCAATCACCTTGAGTCTATTCTTGAAGTAGAGCCCGAAATCGTTGCCTGCGATAGACACCCTGATTTTTCCTCAAGTCATTTAGCTAAAGAAATCTCCGAAAAGAAGAATCTTCCGCTTTATCCGATCTACCACCACGCCGCTCACATCGGTGTTGTGATGGCTGAGTTAGGCAGGAGCTCTCCCATGCTTGGTCTTGCTTTGGACGGCGTTGGCTTAGGACCGAATGATGAAATCTGGGGTGGAGAACTTCTTTACGTGGGCGCTAAAGGCTTTGCCCGACTCTCGCACTTAAAAGAACTTGCTTTAATTGGAGGAGACAAAGCCGCGCAAGAGCCCTGGAGAATGGGAGCTGCCCTTTTAGCGACAGTCGGAAAAGAGAATGCCATTGCCGAGCGCTATCGCGAACACCCGGGGGCTGCCTGGTTTAAAGAAGCGCTAGGGAATCGAAAACTAACGAAAAAGACGACTGCGCTTGGCCGATACTTTGATGGCATCTCAAGCCTTTTAGGCCTATGCGATATTCAGCACGATGAAGCCACCGCTGCAATGCGCCTAGAAGCGCTTGCCTCAAAGCGAGTAGGCCGTGTTCTTTTAGGTTGGAGCGTCACAGACCACACAATTGACTTCACGGGAATCATTGATGAGCTCCTAGCCAATGGCGATAAGGCGCAGGCTGCAGCCGATTTTCATCGAACCTTAGCGAGAGCGCTTGCGCAAAGCGTTTTTGAGGCTGCAAAAGAGCTTACCTACCAGGATTCTGTCGCTATCACAGGGGGATGTGCTGCCAATAAACTGCTCTTTCGTGCGCTCAAAGACGATCTAGAATCTCTAGGACTTTCGATTGCTATCCCGAGAGAAGTTCCCGCAGGCGACGGAGGACTTTCATTAGGAGAACTTTGGCTTGCAGCTCTTAACTATGAAGCCAAAGAAACAGAACACAAATTTTTCAAAAATCCGTCCGAGGTCAATTAACGATGTGCTTAGCTGTTCCAGCCAAAATTCTTGAACGTCAATCTGAAACTGTTGCACTCTGCGATATGGGGGGCGTGAAAAAAACGGTTGACATCTCTCTTGTGCCTGATGCGAGGCCTGATGATTGGGTCATCGTTCACGTCGGATTCGCTCTAAATAAAATCGATGCCGAACAAGCTCAAAAAACACTGAAGCTCTTAGGCGAGATTTCTCAAAAGTAAGGAGCTCCCTATGGATTACGTTGACTCCTTTCGCGACCCCGAGAAAGCACGCGGGATTATTGAAGCGATTCAAAAGGAAGCACAAAGTGGCCGTGAATACCGCTTTATGGAATTTTGTGGCGGTCACACGCATGTGCTCTCGCGCTGGGCACTCACGGATGCGCTTCCTAAAAATGTGCACATGATTCATGGACCAGGGTGTCCGGTGTGCGTTTTGCCGATTGCTCGTATCGAACTTGCCATCGAATTGGCGCTTACCCATAAAGCGATTGTCTGCACCTATGGCGATACGTTACGCGTCCCGGCCGGACACGGGAAAACACTTTTTAGTTGCCGCGCAGAAGGCGGCGACATTCGTATGGTGTATTCGCCAAACGATGCCTTGCAAATTGCCCGCGAAAATCCAGATCGTGAAGTGGTCTTTTTTGCTATCGGCTTTGAAACCACGACGCCACCAACAGCGGTGCTTGCCAAAATCGCCAAGGCACAAAACCTAAAGAATTTTTCCTTGCTCGTCAGTCACGTCTTAACGCCTGCGGCCATGGAACATATCCTTAAAACAGCACCAGAGCGCGCTGCGGCTCCCCGTTTAAATGGTCTTGTGGGACCGGCACACGTCTCAACGGTCATCGGTAGTCACCCCTACGAAGAGTTCGCACAAAAATGGAAAATGCCCGTTGTGATTTGCGGCTTTGAGCCACTCGATATGCTCTACTCAATTCTGATGCTTATTCGTCAGGTAAATGAGCGACGAGCAGAAGTGGAAAATGAATTTTCTCGCGCTGTCACAAAAGAAGGCAATCGCGTTGCAATCGCTTTAATGGATGAAGTCTTTGAAAAGCGCGAAACCTTTGAGTGGCGAGGATTAGGAAAGATTCCGTATTCTGCGCTACGCCTTAAAGACGAATACGCTGCGTGGGATGCGGAAAAGCGCTTTGACCTCCACGAAACACCGATTCCTGATAACAAGGCTTGTGCCTGCGGAGCGATTTTGCGTGGAGAAAAAGAACCCAAGGATTGCCCACTCTTTGGGAAAGTTTGCACACCCGCGCGCCCGATTGGGGCCTGTATGGTCAGTAGCGAAGGAGCGTGCGCTGCCTATTGGCGCTATGCACCGAAAACAAAAAAGGAAAACTAATGTCCATTCCTGTTCATTACGTTCGTAAACTCGATATTAAAAAAGATACGATTGATTTGCGCCACGGAGCGGGCGGTTTGGCAACCTCGCAATTAATTGAGGAGATTTTCGCTCGCCACTTTACAAACACTTGGCTTGATGTGGGGCACGATGGCGCACTTTTACCTCCGATGAAACACCCCGTTGCTGTTTCGTGTGACGCGCACGTCGTAAGTCCCATCTTTTTCCCAGGGGGAGACATCGGGCGCTTAGCTATCGCAGGGACCGTAAACGACGTTGCAGTCTGCGGGGCAAAGCCGCTTTACATTGCAGCTACCTTCATTCTCGAAGAGGGCTTCCCGTTATCTCAGCTCGAACGCATTGTTATTTCGATGGCGCAAACTGCGAAAGAAGCAGGAGTGGCTATCGTCACGGGAGATACGAAAGTTGTTGAAAAAGGCCACGGCGATGGCATCTATATTTCAACAACCGGGATTGGGGAGGCGCTTGTCGATTATCCGATTACTGGTTGCGAAGCAAAAGAAGGAGACGTTGTTTTAATTTCAGGTAGCCTAGGAGACCATGGCACTGCGATTCTCGGTAAACGCGAAGCGATGAGTTTTGCTAGCGATATTGAAAGCGACACAGCGCCATTAAATGCGATGGTAGAAAAGCTTTTATCAACTGTCCATTGCGTTCACGTGTTACGCGACGCAACGCGAGGAGGTCTTGCTGCGACCTTAAATGAAATTGCGCACCAAAGCGAAGTTGGGATTGAACTTACAGAACAGGCGATTCCTGTAAAAGAAAACGTAAGATCTGTCTGCGAATTTTTAGGTCTTGATCCCCTATTTGTTGCCAATGAAGGAAAACTGATTGTAATCGTGCCAGAGAGCGAAGCGACAAAAGCGCTAGAAGCCTTACAAGAGGCGCCTTACGGGAAAGATGCCGCCATAATCGGACACATCACAAAAGAAAATCCTGGAGTTGTCGAGATGACAACGCCCTTTGGTGGTAAGCGATTAATTGATTGGCTCGATGGTGAACAACTTCCACGAATCTGTTAAAGAGTTTGTTTTCCCATCAAAAAAGAAGTAGCTCCCGCATATAATGAGAGAACTTGCGTCGCAAATACAAAAGAAAACGGCGCAAAAACTTTAATTTCACGATAAAAAATAAACGATGCCTTCTACTACTCGATATCTATTTCTTGGCCTTCTTTGTTCATTGGCGGCAACAAGTACGCCTTACGCCGCTCCAAATCAAACAGAAGGCACAACCATTGTGAACGCCTACGCGAACGACTATCGACCGCTCGATCGCATCGTCGCTGTCGTCAACCGTGATGTGATCACCGAGTACGAGTTGCAGACTCGCACGCATCAGGTGGCGCTTAATTTACGTCGCCAATCGATTGAGCTGCCTGGTATGCGTGAACTACGCCGTCAGGTTTTAGAGCGCTTGATTCTTGAAAAGGCTATCGAGCAACGAGCCGAAGACACAGGCATTCGCATCGATGAACAGATGGTGACGGCATCAATCGAACAGATTGCGCAAAATAACCAAATAACAGTCTCTGATTTACGTAACCGCTTAGCGGCCGACGGCACAAGCTACAGCGCATTTCGCGATCAGATTCGTCAAGAACTTGTTTTACAGCGCCTTCGTCAGCGCGAAGTTGATTCCAAAATTCAGATTCCTGAAAGTGAAATCAACACCTATTTAGCAGAACAAGCTGGTTTTTCAAGCGATGAAACAACCGAGTACCACATCTATCACATCCTGGTGCCGTTTGCCGCCGATGATCCCGACGGTGACAAAGCCAAAGATAGTGTTGACTCCATTGTGAGCCGCGCAAGAAACGGGGAAGACTTTGGAAAACTTGCCACCGAATACTCCAAAGCTGACGATGCCCTAGAGGGCGGCGACTTAGGTTGGAAAGATGCCTCTCGTATGCCTTCGGCATTTTGGAAAGCGATTCAAAACAATCCTAAGAAAGGAACAATTGCTGTAGCGAAAACTTCAGGCGCCTATCACATTGTGAAAGTGGCCGGAGAACGTGACGGCGTGAAAGCAAAACTTGCGGGCGCCCCTGTCACACAAAACCATATTCGTCAGATTCTTCTTTTCGTTTCTGATTTAACGCCAGAAGCAGAAGTCATCGCTCGCTTAAATGACATTCGCCGCAAAGTGATGGCCAAAGAAGGCGACTTCGCCTCCTTTGCTCGCCTGAATTCCGTGGATAACTCAGCCACGCGAGGCGGTGACTTAGGGTGGGCGCGTCCTGGGGACTTACCCCCTGAATTCGAAGAGCAGGTCAATAAGCTTAATGTGGGCGAAGTTTCCGAGCCCTTTAAGACCCGCTATGGATACCACATCGTTGAACTCGTTGACCGTCAGCAAAAAGAAGCTGATTCCGAACGCACACGTTACGCTGCGCGCCAAGCGCTTCGTGAACGTAAGCTAGCGGAAGCTTTCACGGATTGGCAACGTGAAATTCGCGATCAAGCCTACGTTGAGATTCGCGAAGAGAACATTTAATGGCCTCACTTGAGAATCATCACGCAAGAAAACGCTTTGGCCAAAACTTTCTAGTTGACGATTTTTGGATTCGTAAACTGTCCGATGCCATTGGCGCAACGGCCGATGACGACGTAATCGAGATAGGTCCTGGGAAAGCTGCTCTTACGCGAAAACTCCTTGAAGGCACAAAGCACCTTCGTGTCGTTGAGATCGATCGAGATCTCGCCGCTTGGCTTCGGAGTGAATTTCCTAGCGACGTTCTTGAAGTAATCGAAGCCGATGCGTTAACTGTTGATTGGACAAGCCTTACAAAGCCAGGAAAAAAGATTCGTGTTGTCGGAAATCTTCCCTACAACATTTCTTCTCCCTTGCTTTTTCGCTTGCTTGAGGCCTCAGAGCTTATTGCCGATCAACACTTTATGCTCCAGCGCGAAGTCGTTGACCGGATGGCCGCTACCCCAGGAAGTAAAACCTACGGAAGGCTTTCTGTGATGTTGCAGTTAAATTACACCATCACAAAGCTTTTTGAAGTTCCCGCTGGCGCCTTCCGTCCCATTCCTGCCGTCACAAGCGCTTTCGTGCGCATGAAACCCAAGGCTAAAAGCGAAATCCCCGCGGTGGACCGTGAAGCGTTTTCTACAGTTGTTGCAAAGGCCTTTTCTCAAAGAAGAAAAACACTTCGCAATGCACTTTCTGAAATTTTAACTGAAGACGATATTCGTCGCTCTGACGTTGACCCAACAGCTCGCGCTGAAACCATTGCCGTCGCGGGTTTTGTTCGCTTAGCTAACCGCTACAAAGAACTCTTATCACAGTAAAGGAGCCCTCTATGCAATTTACTGAGACCATTCGTGCCCGCCATTCTGTTCGGCACTTTGAAGACACCCCAGTTGACGAAGCGCTTTTAAAAGCCATTGTTGAAGATGCGACACGAGCTCCTAGTTGGGTAAATGCGCAGGAGTGGGATGCTTGGATTCTCACGGGAGAAAAACTCGAAGGTTTTCGTCGTGAGTTTTCTAAACTCGTGAGTGCTAAAGCAGCCGGATTAAGCGAAGTCCCTGCAACGCCACACGAAATGTTTTCAGAAACCTCGCAAGAAAATATGCGTCTCTTTAATAAGGCAAGAGAAGAGGCAGGTCTTGCTCAGGTAAAACTTTCCGCGCAGCAAGAGCTTTTTTATGCGCCAGCCGTTTGCTTTCTTACGCTACCAAAAACCTACACGCCTTATATGATGTTTGACCTTGGAGCCTTTGCGCAGACTCTGATGCTTTCTGCCGCTGACCGCGGTGTGGGTTCCGTTGTTGCATGGAACCCGGTGCGTTACCCTGAGGCCTTGCGTCAATACCTTCCCGTCCCAACCACACGCGTGATTGCCATTGCGATTGCTTTGGGTTACGAAAAGCCCTGCGCATTAAACGATTTCCGTTCAACACGCAGGTCCGCTTCAGAAATTCTCAAAATTGTGCGCTAAGCACAGTTTCTCGATTTACGGGATGTAGCGAGGCCCGTAGGGTTTTGAAGGATCGACAACGATGGCGCTCTTAGCGTACTTGAGCGCCTCTTTTTCGCCTTTTTCCGTACAAATAATATGTACGCCACTTCCCGAAACTTCGCCATGAAGGAAAATGGGGTCTCCTGCAACAAAGGCCGCAACTGGCTTCTGCCTTTCGTAGTCGTAGACTGTGATATCGGCATCGGCACCCACCGTGAGGTGGCCCTTATTTGTTAGGCGCAACATTCGTGCGGGATTTACCGCTGTCTTAATCACGAATTCATTGAGAGTCAAAATTCCAAGTTTTACTAAGGAAAGCCCTTCCGAAAGAATCACGTTACGTGGGATGCAGCCGCCATCGGTGCTGATTGCATCAACAACGAAACTTCCGTCGGGTCGTTTCGCTTCAGAAAGCCACACGCGAGGTAGCGGAGGATTGACTTTGAAGCTTCCTCCCACATCGGTCTTATGTTCTTCCCAATAACGAAGCGCCTTCTCCCCTGTCATCAAGTCGCTATATCCGCCCGCATCAAAAACAGCCCATACGTGGTGCGCTAAGAAAGCTTTCCTCATACCATCAACGTCGGCTGTGAATCCGTAACGGGTCAAGCAGCCAGCTGTTACGTGACTGACAACCTTGCCGTTTTCGTCGCACGACAAACGCGTGCCATTGCGTGGCGAGATGTAGCTTTCACAAAAGACGTTCGGGTTAGCTAGTAACTTATCGATTGCAATCTTCGTTTCTTCTAACTCAGGCTTAATCGCACCTCGGCAATACGCATTGATGTGCGCTAGATGCATTGGGGCTCCTTGAGCCATATCGATTGCTTCAAGTAAGCCTTCGATATTTGAGCCGTGCTCTGTTGTTCCTGCGTGCCAAGCAACATAACAGCCCTTTTCTAAAGCCGTGTGAATCAGTTCCGAAGAAACTTCAGGCGTCAATGGATAGTGACCACCTAAGAGTTTGACGCCAAGAGCTCCGTCATGAAGACTTTTATCGATTAGGTCTTGCATCTCCTTTTTCGTTGGTGTCGAATTTTTGAATGTAAAAGGAGGCGAAGCAAACTGCAAAATAGCAACGTTTAACCCTGCGCCAAATTTAGGACTATTTTCAAGAATATCGTCTAAAGGTCCCGCCATATCAAGACATGTTGTCACGCCGCTTCGCGCAAGCATTCTGTGCCCAAAGTGTGAACCCCACATGCCACCTAAATGCACGTGGCTATCGATAATTCCGGGTTGAAGAACGTAGCCCGTGAAGTCGTATTCCTTTTGAGCTTTGCATTGTGCGTTCTCGGTAACCTCAGCAATCTTCCCTTCTTCAAGAACCACATCGAAAATGCCGTTTTTACCGTTCACAGGATCGACAACGTGCGCATTGCGCAAGACCGTATAAGACATAGCGTGACTCCTTATAAATGTGGATATGGCCTAATTGTTCTGTGGTTATCCTAGCACGCAAGAGTCAAAAGAAATTTCTCGTTTTTCCCTAAGCCGTTGGCAGTGCTTTCTAGGTTTCATCCCGTTAAAACGTAAAACTTTTCACCTCGCGGCTGGGGAACTTACGTTCTACTTGAAAATACGTAGGGAGGCCTATTTTCTCTTGGCAATCGAAAGCCACGCCACAGCACTAAGAATCATGGCGGCACCAACGCTTTCTGCAAGGCCATAAGTGACGCCAAGAATTGCAACCGATAGGAACAATCCCGAAAGCGGCTCTAAGCAACCCAAAAGGCTTGCAATGTTGGCTGTGACATAGCGCATGCTGCCAAGAAAGCAACAGAAGGCAACAACCGTACCGACAACAACAACGTAAAGGTAACACGCAATCGAAAGCGGCTCCCAGATAACAACCGCACTCCACGGCGAATAAATTAAGCACGTCACGGCGCCCGAAATAACGCTACCCCAACCCACGGATTTAAGTACGCCAACTTTCGTAACTAGATGTCTACAGTAAAGTGTTGCAAACACGCCAGAACTAGCCGATGCAAGCGCCCAAGCGAGTCCCACAAGAGAAAAGTCGAGTGTTTCAAATTCGCCTTTTGTGCCAAGAAGTACCACGCCAAAAAAACATAAGATTACGCTTGCGACTTCGCTAACACTCATCGCATAGTGTTCAAAAACGCGCATGTAAAAAAGAATCAGCGCAGGCCCCACAGCAACAACGACAGCTGCCGTTCCTGCGTTTGTGTGTTTAATGGCTTCGAAAAATGTGTACTGCGTTGATAAGAGCGCGATGCCGTAAATAACAAGATCGAACCAATTGCGCGTAGCGCCAACATTAAAGATGTTATGCCCGCGCAACAATTCAAAGACGAGAATAATAAGGCCCGCGCCAAAAAGTCTTCCGCAGATTAGATCGACGGGAGCAAAAGAAAAGTGCTCAAATAAATACTGTGCAGCAACCGCCATCGAGCCCCAGGATAGGCCTGCGATTCCGGCTAAAACAATACCAATTGTCGTCTTATTCATACTGCGCTTTTGAGGATAGAAAGAAAAACGCCAAGAGCACCTACGGCAACGCTTTCGTTTACCTAAACATCAGAGGCC
>CAVJUW010000004.1:0-12818 GCA_963652725.1 Bacteroidaceae bacterium
CGTTCAGTCTTTCTCAGCAGAAACCCCCTTAGGTCGTCACGCAAGCTTTGGTGTGCGTGAATTTGCGATGGCCGCTATCGGAAACGGCATTGCGCTTTACGGCGGCTTTATCCCATTTTCTGGAACGTTCCTGACGTTTTCTGACTACGAGCGTAACGCCGTGAGAATGGCTGCCCTTATGGGAATTCGCAACATCTTCGTTTTCACACACGACTCTTTGGGCGTGGGCGAAGATGGTCCTACGCATCAGCCGATTGAACACACCTCAAGCTTACGACTCATTCCGAATCTTATTGTGTGGCGTCCTGCCGATACGATTGAAACGACAGTGGCGTGGGCCGAGGCCTTAAGCCGCAAAGAGGGACCGAGCGCTTTGATTCTTTCGCGTCAAACGATTGCCTTCACAGATCGCGACGAAGTCGATGCCGATACGATTGCCAAAGGCGGTTACGTTGTCTCTGAGGCGCCGCTAGGAGAAGGGAAAGCTAAGATTATCCTTGCCGCAAGCGGTTCTGAATTGCCCCTAGCCATGCAAGCTCGTGCACTGCTTGCTGCACAAAACATTCAGGCACGTGTCGTTTCGATGCCGTCTATGGAAGTTTTCGATAAGCAAGACAAAGCCTATCGCGACAGTGTCTTTACTGAGGGAGTCCCCGTTTTAGCTATCGAAGCTGGCGTGAGAGCTCTTTGGTATAAGTACATTCGCGGTAATGGCACTGTTATCGGTATCGACAGCTACGGTAAGTCAGCACCCGCAGGAGAGCTTTGGAAACATTTTGGCTTTACAGTGGATAATCTCATTGAAAAGGCATTAGGATTGCTTGGAAAAAATTAAAAAACTTAGATAGTCCCGTGTGAGAACCGAAAAAAGGAACACACAAGAGAGTATTTATTCTTAAGGAAATATAAAAATGAAAGTTAAAACACTCGAATCTTTGGCGCAGGAAGGCCTTTTGGACGGTAAGCGCGTTCTAATCCGTTCTGACTTAAATGCGCCGCGTGATGACGAAGGTCGTATCACCAATGAAAAGCGCCTTGTCGCTAGCGTTCCAGCGATTCGTCTCGCTCTTGATGCGGGAGCTGCTGTGATGGTGATGAGTCATCTTGGTCGCCCAACGGAAGGCGAATTTAACGAACGTAGCGATAGCTTAGCTGCTATCGCAGTTCGTATGAGCGAACTCGTTGGTAAGCCCATGAAGCTCGTGCGTAATTACTTAGATGGCGTTGATGTGAAGCCTGGCGAACTCGTCATGCTCGAAAACTGCCGCTGCAATAAGGGTGAAAAGAAAAATAACGAGGAACTCGCTAAGAAGTACGCCGCCCTTTGCGATGTGTATGTCAATGACGCATTTGGCACCTCGCACCGCGCACAAGCTTCCACAGAAGGCGTTGCTCGCTTTGCGCCGATTGCTTGCGCTGGCCCCTTGATGGCTGCCGAAATCGGAGCTTTAACGAAAGCTGTTGCTGAAGCCAAGCACCCGCTCGTTGCCATCGTTGGCGGTTCGAAGGTTTCCACAAAGTTGACGATTTTGAGTAACTTAGCTGAAAAAGTCGATCAGTTAATCGTCGGTGGTGGTATTGCCAACACATTCCTTTTGGCTGCAGGCCACAAGATTGGTAAGTCGCTTGCCGAGCCCGAACTCGTTGAAGAGTGCAAGAAGGTTCTTACGAAACTTGCCGAAAAAGGCGCGACATTGCCGCTTCCTACGGATGTGGTTGTTGCTAAAGAATTCAGTGAAACAGCCGAGCATCGCATTTGCGCCGTTGACGATATCGCTGACGATGAGATGATTTTGGACGTTGGCCCGAATTCAGCGAAGGCTTTGGCCGAGGTGATTTCGAAGGCTGAAACAATCGTTTGGAATGGTCCAGTTGGCGTTTTCGAAATGAAGCCATTTGCCGATGGTACACGCGTGCTTGGTGAAGCGATTGCTAAGCGCACTGCTGAAGGCGCCTTCTCAATCGTTGGTGGTGGCGACACAATCAATGCTTTAAGCGTCTTTGGTATCACCGATAAGGTAAGCTACATCTCCACAGGCGGTGGCGCTTTCTTGGAATTCCTCGAAGGTAAGACTCTTCCTGCGATTGCTGCTCTCGAAGCTCGCGCAGAAAAGTAAGAGAAACTAGATTCTCCTAGAAAAGAAAACCGCTACTTGATTTTTGTTTCAGGTAGCGGTTTTTTGTATTTTAAGAAAAAAAGCTTAGGACTCGTTTGTCTTTGTAAGTTTCTTATGCATGTGCTTGTGAAACCATTCCCAGCAAAGGGCAACGATAACAGGGCCCGCGGCAGCTGAGACGACTCCGACAACAAGAATCATCGAAAGGTGATTTTTCACAAAAGGCAGGTTCCCAAATAGGTAGCCTGCGCCGATGATGCTCACGGCCCAGAGAACGGCGCCGAAACCGCTATAAAGTTCAAAGCGCCACATATTCATGCGGGCCGCACCACCGACTAAGGGGGCAAAGGCACGAACGATGGGAACGAAACGCGCGAGGACAATCGTTTTTCCGCCGTGCTTTTCATAAAAGATTTTCGTTTTTTCGAGCTTTTGGGCATCAATCCATTTTATCGATCCGTCGTAGATGCGTTTTCCAAGCCAGCGGCCCGTGTGAAAGCCAACGGTGTTTCCCGCGCAGGCTCCCAAAATCACAGAAAGCATCAGTAGCCACGGATTCATTGTCCCAGCGGCAGCAACGGTTCCAGACACAAACAGTAGGGAGTCGCCTGGTAAGAAGGCCATTAAAACGATGCCAGTTTCACAAAAGAAAATGAGAAACATCGCCACATAGACAAAGAGCCCATATTCGTTAGCGATAGTGACAAGAAAGTGATCGGCCTGTGTAAATAACTCAATGACTAAATCAAAAAACGCCATAACAAATCCCCACGAAGCTCCCCATCCTAGAGCCGCTAGATTCTAGCCGATTAAAGGTTAGGTTTTCTTTGCGACAAACAAAAACGCCGCAGACTAACAAAAATTGTTACGAGTCTGCGGCGTCTAAAGAAGAAGAAACAAATGTTTACTTAAAGAAGGGGATGATCCCAACAATAAAGACCGCAAGAATAATGAGCGGCAAAATCCATGTGCAGTAAAAACGCATCACGGCGGGCATCTTTAGCCCCTCGCCGGTATTGACTTCAGCGAGGAAATTCTTCCAACCCCAACCGCATTTTCTTGTACAGAAAATCGCAAAGCACAGCGCGCCTAAGGGAAGGATGATGTTACTGACAAGGAAGTCTTCCAAGTCAAGAATCGAGCTTCCTGCTCCTAAGGGTTGAATATTGGAAAGCACGTTAAAGCCTAAGGCGCACGGCAAAGAAAGGATAAGGAGCGCCACGCAGCAAATAAGACTTACTTTCGGGCGTGACCAATGCGTCAAATCTTTGACGCAAGCGAGAATATTTTCACAAACAGCAAGCACTGTTGAGAATGTGGCAAAGGTCATAAATAAGAAAAAGAGCGAACCCCAAAGGCGACCCAAAGCCATCTCATTGAAAATATGCGGAAGCGCTTCAAAAATAAGGCTCGGACCCGCTGTGGGTTTAACGCCATAGGTAAAGCACGCTGGAAAGATAATGAGACCAGCGAGAATGGCCACTGTCGTATCAAGAGCAATGACGCTAAGGGATTCTTTCACGAGGCTCTGGTCTTTGCCGATGTAGCTTGCGAAGATGGCCATACCACCCATACCGATACTCAGTGAGAAGAAGGCCTGATTCATGGCGCCAACGATGGTGCCACTCGTGAACTTTGAGAAGTCGGGAAGTAGGTAAAAGCTTAATCCCTCGCGAACGCCATCCAAGAAGAAACTATGAAGCGCTAAAAACACCATCAAAGCAAAGAGCGTTCCCATCATCCACTTGGACACTTTTTCTAGACCGTTTCGAATCGGGAAAGACAGGATGATAAATGTGGCGATTACTGTAACCACAGTGTAAAAGCTCACAGTGGATGCATTGGAAAGTAGCTCACCGAAGAATTTATTCACAGCGCCAGAGGGCAATCCTGAGAGAGAACCGTTGATACTTGAAACAAGGTAGTAGAGCATCCAGCCTGAGACAACCGTGTAAAACATCATTAAAACAACGTTACCGACTAAGGCGATATAACCGTGCCAATGCCACTTCGATCCTTTGGGTTCAAGCTTTTGGTACATGCATACGGGGCTCTTTTGTGCGGCTCGTCCCATAGCAAATTCCATGGTCATCACCGGCAGCCCCAAGAGAATTAAGAAAAGCAGATAAACGAGAAGAAAGATACCGCCGCCGTTTTGTCCAGTTAGCCAAGGGAATTTCCATACGTTGCCGACGCCAATGGCGCATCCGGCGCTAAGCATCAAAAAGCCCAAACGGGTTGATAGCCTTTCTCGTTGCATTTTTTTTGAGTGTCCTTGAATGAAATAATTCGGGAAAATAGGTTACGGATTGTAACCTGAGTGTGCTCTCTTTTCCGATAAAGAAACTGAAAGTTGTTTCGATAACGCTTTCATGGTGTGGCTTTCACCCGTGACCTTGGGGGCTTGAGAGGGCCAAAATGGCTCGATACAATGGGGTTCTTCTTTAAAGAATAAATCAAACACCCAAAGCGACTATCGCAAGAGAACCAACACGTCTATGAGTGAAGTAACAAAGCGCAGAACGATTCAAGCGCTCTCCGATGAGCTTATCAGTCAGATTGCCGCAGGCGAAGTCATCGAGCGGCCAGCCTCGGTTGTTAAAGAGCTTGTTGAAAATGCGATTGACGCGAACTCTCAAAATATTGAAGTGCGTCTTGAAGCCGGTGGCATCAAGCGCATTGTTGTTATCGATGATGGTTTTGGAATTGAGCCTGAAGAACTCGTTCTCGCCCTAAGGCGCCACGCAACAAGCAAGATTCATAATCTAGCCGAATTAGAAAGTGTGGCAAGTTTCGGTTTCCGAGGTGAAGCGCTTGCCTCCATTGCTTCGGTCGCTCGTGTTGAGATAACAAGTAGAACGCCAGAGTCTTCTCGAGCTTGGAGCCTTGCGGAAAATGGAGTGCAACCCGCTTCAGGCGCACCTGGTACGCGAGTGGTTGTTGAAGATCTTTTCTACAAAACACCAGCTCGGCGTAAGTTTTTAAAGTCAGATGCAACTGAAGCCTCTCACGTAAAAGATCAACTTTGTCGTTTGGCGCTTTCTCATCCGTCAATTAGCTTTCGGCTTTTTGTTGATGGCCGCAACACATTAACGCTTCTTCAAGCGAGTCCAGAAAAACGACGTGAAGCAGTTATGCCTGAGGAATTTTCCAAAGCAAGTCGAGCGGTTTTCTCACAAGCACCAGGCATGACACTTAAGGGGGCAATTGGTCTTCCTCTTGTCGCACGGACTCGGGCAGATGCGCAGTTTTTCTTTGTTAATGGTCGCTTTGTTCGTGACCGTGTTCTTCAACATGCGATTAAAGCGGCTTACGCCGATGTTTTGCATGTAGCAATGCAGCCTGCGTTTTGTTTGGAACTTGATATTGACCCCACGCGCGTTGATGTCAATGTGCATCCGCAAAAAACGGAGGTGAGATTTCGAGAGTCCTCCTTGGTGCATGGTTTTGTGACGCATGCTGTAAAAGAAGTTTTAGCACGAATCGAAATTGATGCAGAAACTGGAGAAATCCACTCTTCGAATACGCCTGAAGGTGCTACTAAACCGCAATCTTCTGAGAGCCATTTTTCTTGGAACGCTAGAGCATCAATTCTCCCTCAAAAAGCCTCCCCAATGAGTGAAGTCTCTTGGAAGGCGCTTTACTCACAAGAAAACGCCTCAGAGATTTGCCCGTCAGATGCCTTAGCAATCGCGCCACAAGAAGGTCCGTTAGGGCACGCCATCGCGCAACTAGCGGGCGTTTATATCCTGGCAGAAAACTCTCACGGCCTTGTGGTTGTGGATATGCATGCCGCGCACGAACGTGTGACCTATGAAAAACTAAAGAACGAAGCCGATAGCCACCTACAAGTGCAGATGCTTTTGGTTCCCGTGCAGGTCGATCTCAGTAGTGAACAAATGGATGCTTTTAAGGCGCACAAAGAAAACTTACTTAGCCTTGGGCTCGATTTAACGCAAGCAGGAGAAGGGGCACTTTTACTGCGTTCCGTTCCAGCGATATTGACCGGCGCTTCCTTTGATGCGGCTAAACTAGTGCGTGAAGTACTCGATGAATTTTCTCAGTTTGGTGATTCAGACTTAACCGTACAGCGCCGAAATAAGTGCTTGGCGACAATGGCCTGCCATGGATCTGTGAGAGCCAATCGCATTCTCACAATTGCAGAAATGAATGCCTTGCTTCGCAGCATGGAGCGCACAGAGCGCTCAGGCGAATGCAATCACGGGCGGCCCACTTGGCGAGAAATTACATTATCTGAACTCGATGCCTTTTTCTTGAGAGGGAAGTGATGGGGGCTCTTCGTGCATTACTTTTGCTTGGCCCCACGGCTTCTGGAAAAACTGCGCTTTCTTTAGAGTTAGCGCAAACGTATCCTATCGAAATCATTTCTGTGGACTCGGCTTTGGTCTATCGGAATATGGATATCGGGACGGCAAAACCGAGTCTTAAAGAGCGGAGCGTGTGCCCACATCACTTGATTGATGTGCGAGAGATATCGGAGGCCTTTAGTGCCGCTGATTTTGCTACGGAATCCTCAAAACTTATTGATGAAATCAGATCGAGAGGGAAGATTCCTCTCATTGTGGGCGGAACAATGCTTTACGCCAAAGCCCTAAGAGAAGGAATCGATGAACTTCCTCCGACAGATGAATCCATAAGAGAGGAGGTTTTATCTGAAATTCGCGATAAAGGATTAGCCGCTTTGCGTGAAGAACTGATGCGCGTAGATCCAGAATGTGCGAAAAAGCTTGCTCCCGCCGATACCCAGCGCATCGCGCGAGCGCTTGAGGTTTATCGGATGACAGGGCGTCCGATTACAAGTTTTCAGAAAGGAAAGAGAGCGCCTGATGCAACACTTTCTGTAATTGGTCTTATGCCTTCAGATCGCGCAAGACTGCATCAAGATATTGGAAAGCGCTTTGATGCGATGATGCAATGTGGGTTTTTAGACGAAGTCCGAAATCTTATGGCGCGAAGTGACTTCAGCAAAGACCTACCTTCCATGCGATCTGTTGGTTATCGACAAGCCATCGAGTTCTTAGAGGGCAATAGCTCTGAGGCGGAGTTTCTTGAGGCCGCTAAAGCGGCAACACGGCAACTAGCCAAGCGCCAAATGACCTGGCTTCGTTCCATGCCTGAAGTCGAGTTCTTTGATTCCCATGTAGAGGATAAGGCGAGCTTTTACGCTCGCGTGAATCCCATTCTCAAAGAGATCCTTCAAGGGCTTTAATGCCTCAAAAACAAAAGAGGCCCGAAACCGAGCCTCTTTCGCTTAATTTAAGCGTGAATTTTTTAAATCACAACGCAACCTGGTTCGCCAGCGGCGCGCGTGACGATTTCGCCAATCTCGTAAACGGTTTCACCTTCTTTCTTGAAGGCTTCGATTGCTTTTGTGGCGTCTTCTTTACTCACGATAACCGCAAGCCCAATGCCGTTATTGAAAACGCGGTGCATTTCATGGCGGTTGATATGTCCTTTTTCTTCGAGCCAATCAAAAATCGCAGGGCGCTTCCAAGAATTCGCGTGAATAACGCATTGCGTATTTTCAGGCAATACGCGAGGAATGTTTTCGAGTAGGCCGCCGCCTGTGATATGCGCCATCCCTTTAATCGTGACTTCTTTCATCACATTCAGAGTGGACTTGACATAAATGCGTGTGGGTTCGAGCGCTCGTTCTCCAAGAGTGGCGCCATCAAAAGGCATATCCCAGGAGGCACCTGCGACTTCAACAACCTTTCTTAAAAGAGAAAAGCCATTTGAGTGAGGGCCAGAACTTGCTAGTCCAAGTACAACGTCTCCAGACTGAATCGTTGAGCCATCGATAATGGCGTCTTTTTCCACAATGCCCACAGCAAAGCCCGCTAAATCGTATTCGCCTGCCGGATACATGCCAGGCATTTCAGCGGTTTCTCCGCCGATTAAGGCGCATCCCGAAATTTCGCAACCCTTTGCGATGCCTGTGACAACGCGGGCGGCTGTATCGACATCGAGCTTGCCGCAACCGTAGTAGTCAAGGAAAAAGACGGGTTTTGCGCCTTGGACGAGAATGTCGTTAACACTCATCGCAACGAGATCTTGTCCCACGGTATCGTGTTTATTTAAGGCAAAGGCCAACATAAGCTTTGTGCCAACGCCATCGGTGCCTGAGACGAGAACAGGATTTTTGTACTCTTTACCGATTTCAAAAAGAGCGCCGAATCCACCAATGGAGCCAAGCACGCCAGGAATCATTGTGCGTTTGGCAGCCGGTTTAATCCGTTCAACAAGCTCATCGCCTGCGTCAATTGAAACGCCAGCGGCAGCATAGGATAGTTCCGTCATGGGGCAAAAACCTTATAAAAAATGGGAAAAAAGAAAAGCTTTCGCGGTAAAATCGCGCCTGCTTTTCGCAGGGTCTCGCCATTTTAGCCGAATGCATGCCTCTGCGATGAACGCTGTTTTGAGGTTTAGAGTTTAATTGCTTGTGAAAGAAAAGCCGCATCAACTTTCCCTGGGGCTGTCGAGGCCGCCCAAACCGACGTTGGATAACTTTGTCGTCGGCAAGAACGCAGAAGTGCTCTCGGCACTCGATCAGTTCCTCCAAGGTAAGGGCCCCCAATTTTTCTATTTGTGGGGCTCGCACGGTTGCGGCTGCACGCATCTTATTTGCTCGGTTGTCCCAGATAAAAACGACCGCGTTCCTTCTTTTAAGGAAGGCGTCACTTTCTACGCTGTTGACGATGTGGATACACTCAGCGAAACCGAACAAGAAGAACTCTTTACTTTAATGAATTGCGTAAGAGCTCATCCTGAGTCGCGACTTCTAATCGCTGGGCACGCTCCTGTGCATGAACTCGCTCTTCGAAGCGATATCCGAAGCCGATTGTCCTGGGGACTTAACTTTGAGTTGCAGTATCTTGATGATGAAAGTGCAGCCAAAGAATTTGTCCGACAGGCTCGAGAGCGTGGTATCGAACTCGATAAAGATGTGCAGCATTGGATTGGCATACATTGCCCGAGGGATATGCGAAGTTTGCGCTCATTTTTGGACGGTATTGATCGGTATGCGATGGAAAAAAAGCGCAAGGTGACGCTTCCCCTTGTTCTTGAATTCACTCGCAATGGAGAGCAGGAGTGAATCTAGCGATTTTCGATTTAGATCACACGTTGCTACCTTTGGATTGCGAGTGGCATTGGATTAATTTTGTGGCTGCGAAAGCAGGGCTTAATCCCAAAGAGGCCTTTGCGCCCCTTAAGCCCTTGTATGCAGATTACTACGAGCGCCACATCTTGGATTCGGATGCTTTTAGCGACTTTCAGTTGCACTTTATGGCGCGCTTTGAGCGAAGCAAGTTAGACCTTTGGCGAAGCGAATTTGTCAAAGAAAAGATTATTCCGTCAGTTTCAGAAAAGGCGATTCATTTGGTGAAGTCTCATCGCGAAAAAGGCGATAAAACGGCCGTGTGCTCCGGAACGTATGCGTATCTCGTTGAGCCGATTTCTGATTTCTTTGGTTTTGACGCCATCCTTTGCGGAAAGCCAGAGATGACTAAGGACGGTAATTTCACGGGGCGTCTTACTGGACCCAATAGCTTTGGCGCAAACAAAGTGATTTTTGTCCAAAACTATTTAAGGGAGAGTCACGAAACGTTTGAGAAGCTTTTCTTTTACTCGGATTCTCTTAACGATAAGCCGCTTTTTGATTTTGTCGCTTCAATGGGAGGCGTTTGCGTGGCGACAAATGCGGATGCAGATTTACTGCGCTTGGCTAAAGAAAAAGACTGGAAGACGCTTACGCTTTATGAAGCAGGGAGCGACTCCAGAGGTCATGCCGTGCGTCAAGTTTTAGGTGTTTAAGTGATGTTGGATTGTGTCAAAGGATTGATTCGTAAGTTTACTGGGGTTCGCCAGACGGTCTATAACCGTGAGCCGCGCGTTATCGACGTTAAAGAACACGGAATTAATCCTGATCTTGTGAGTTGGCAGGCAAGAAAGACCTGCGAGGTCTTACAGAAAAAAGGCTTTAAGGCCTATATCGTCGGCGGGGCGGTACGAGACTTATTGCTTGGTGTACGGCCAAAAGATTTTGATGTTGCAACCGATGCCACGCCAAGTGAAGTGAAACGCATCCAGCGCCGTGCCATCATTATCGGGCGGCGCTTTCAGATTGTGCACGTAGTATTTGGTACAGAGATTATTGAGTGCTCGACATTTCGCGCTTTAGACGCTGTTGGCGTTCGTAAAGACGCAGAAGGACGCGTTATTAGTGACAATGTTTTCGGGCCTATGTGGGAAGATGCCGCTAGGCGTGATTTCACAGTCAATGCGCTTTATTACGACCCGATTACAGAAGAAGTTCTCGATTACCACGATGGTCTTAAGGACTTAAAAAATCGTTGCTTAAGAATGATTGGCACCCCCAAAGAGCGCTATCGCGAAGATCCCGTTCGCATGATGCGTGCAATTCGTATTGCGGGGAAATTGGGATTTACCATCGATCGCGCGACACGTAAGCCAATTAGCGATATGGCAGAACTCCTTCACAACGTGCCAGCGGCTCGCCTTTTCGATGAGATGATGAAACTCTTTAATTGCGGGAAGGCAGAAAAGTGCTTACAGGATATGCGTGAGTACCATCTATTGCATCCCTTGCTTCCTATTCTCGATGTGATCTTAAGTGAACCGCAAGGCGAAGAGTTTTTGATGCTTGCAATGCGTCGCACCGATGAACGCATCGCTATCGGAAAGAAAATCTCACCCTCGTTTTTATTTGCGACATTGCTCTGGCCTCAGGTCAAAAAGCGTTGGGATGCTTACGAAAAGCGTCCTAAAACAACGCATGCGATGGCCTTGTTGCAGGCTACAGAAGACGTAATCGCTAATCAGGCCAAAGGCTTTGTTGTGCAAAACCGCTTTATTACGGATATGCAAACAATCTGGATGCTTCAGTTGCGTTTTGAGCGTCGTACCGGAAAGAATCCCTACACACTTATTTTGCATCCGAAGTATCGTGCGGCTTACGACTTTATGCTTCTTCGCAATCAGCTCGGACACGTCTCTTCTGAGCAAGTTCATTGGTGGGAAAAGTTTGTTGCCTCTGACGATGCAACTCGCCAAGAGATGATTGGGATTGAAGAGGCCAAGACTTCAAAATCCACAAAGTCTCGTAGAAGAAGACCTCGCGCAAAACCCACAGATAAAGCGCAGCAGGAAGGAAATCTTCAAAGTAAGGTAGAGGAACCCACAGATGCGAAAAAGCCAAGGACTCGGCGCAGAAAGCCACGAGCAAAAGCCGCTGTTTTAGGCAGTTCCGCTCAAAGCCCAAAGGAGCATTCCTAAAGTGGTTTCGTTAATCGACAGGCGGCAAGAAAAACCCATTCTTGCCTATATTGGGCTTGGTGCCAATCTCGGAAGAAAACTCGAGACGCTTAGTAAGGCAATTGATGCAATCTCAGCGCTACCTGAAACGCTATGCGTCACGCAGTCTTCTTTTTATAAGACAGCTCCTGTTGATGCCACAGGCGACGATTACGTGAACGCTCTTATTGCAATTGAGACGAAACTTTCGGCTCGAGAGCTTTTACATGCACTTCAAAGAATCGAAATTGAGTTCGGTCGCGAACGTCCGAAAGGCATAATCAATGCACCAAGAACAATCGACTTGGATCTTTTGCTTTACGGCAATGTAAAAAGTGAAGACCCAGAATTGTTGCTCCCGCATCCAAGAATGAAGAATCGAGCGTTTGTTCTCGTTCCACTTAAGGAAATCACATCAGGCGATTTCGCATTAGAAGGAAGAACGCTAAACGAATGGATTAGTCAAATACATTGTCAACGCATTGAGCTCCTTGTGGAGAAGAAAGAATTTTTGTGAGGCTTCGCGTTAGCGAAGAACGGCAAAGGAAAATAATCATGCATTTTTTAAGTTCAATCCCAGTCGTCTTTCAGACGACTTTTCTTTTGGTGTTATCGAATTGCTTTATGACGTTTGCGTGGTACGGGCACCTGAAAAATCTTTCAAGCTCTCCGTGGTACGTAGCGGCGATTGTGAGTTGGTCGATTGCGCTGTTCGAGTATCTCTTGCAGGTTCCTGCCAATCGCATTGGCTTTACAGAACTGTCTTTAGCGCAACTTAAGATTTTGCAAGAAGTCATTACGCTCACGGTTTTTGTGCCGTTTGCGCTCATCTATATGAAGCAACCTCTTAAGCTCGATTACCTGTGGGCAGCGCTTTGTATGCTCGGAGCAGTGTATTTCATTTTCCGTTCCGCTTGATTGGAAAGGAGAAATTTTTCACTTTTTGCTTGCGCAAAAAATCAGTATAATTCCGCTCTTGCTTAGCCCGGGTGGCGGAATGGTAGACGCAGAGGACTCAAAATCCTCCGCCCTTAAAAGCGTGAGAGTTCGAGTCTCTCCCCGGGCACCAAAATTTCATTTATTTTCAATGGTTTAGAAGGCCATTGGCGACTAAAAACCACCAAATTCATGAAGCTCGGAGTTCTCCGGGCTTTTTTGTTCGTTGCTCTTTTGTTCCCTCCCCGAATTGTGCGGTTTTTTACGTAACTATGAAGAAGGTCGCATGTGTAATGACTATTCGTCTATCGGGTACTTTGCATTTCCGAACTTTTTATAACCATCCAAAGATTGTTGAGATTGTTTGTTGTCCTTTTTTTGTTTCGGAAAAGCTGGTCCTCAAAAAAGGTGTTTTCTTGACTTTTGCAT